>NZ_JBSRVI010000035.1:0-268875 GCF_055134445.1 Arcticibacterium sp. | reverse complement strand
CTGTTTAAGCGGGATTTTTAGGTTTACACCTTTTTTGTTACCACGCCATATAGCCTTCCCTAAAAATGAAAATTTGATGCATAATAAAATGCTAGGAGCCTTTTAGAAGGAGATAGCAGCGGAGCTTTTGTAAACTTAAAGTCCTGATCTGTCAATGATGTAAGCATCTACAAAAATTGTGTAAATCCTATTCCAAGAAACCTGCCGAACTTTAAATTTTAAATATTTGCAAAAAATAAACTGGACATTCAAATATAAATTATCATGGCAGAAATTAAGATTGAACAAAAGAGAAAGCTTTGGCCTTGGTTACTTTTTAGCCTTCTGGTTGTGTCATTACTGTTTTATTTCCTATTAAATAATGATAATAACAATCAAGATTCGGCAAATGAAGCCCAATCCATTAATCATACTAATGAAAATGATCTAATAGCTGTAAAAGAAAAAAATGCCGTTGTGGTGTCTTATGTAAACTTTATAGATCATAGTAAGGACGAGATGAGTCTAAGCCACGCATATACAAATGATGCTCTACTTAAACTCACCTTGGCTACAAGTGCTATGGCCAACGAGGTCGGCTTTGATGTAAAGGAGAGTTTAGGAAAAGTAGAAAAATATGCAAAAATGATTGTTAAAGACCCGTTTGAAACAACCCACGCAGATAATATTAAAAAGGCAGGTGAGATTTTAAACGATGTATTACAAAACATCCAAAAAGCGAATTACCCAAGCTTAGGAGCTGAGGTTGAAGAATTACAAAGTGCAACAGCATCAATAAAGCCAGGAATACTTACACTTGACCAAAAAGATGCAGTTAAAAATTACTTTTCAAAGGCTTCAGATCTGCTTCAAAAAATGAACTAGTTTATCTTTTAAAGAAATAAAAAATGTCAGTAACAAATAAAAACCTTTTTAATCTTGACGAATTGTCGGATTATCAAGTGGCCGAAAATTATAAAGATGTACGTGGCTGGGAGGTCAAAGACTCAAATAACCGCATCATTGGGAAAGTAGATCATTTGCTAGTAAATAAGACTGCAGAACGTGTGGTTTATCTTGATGTCGAAGTTGATGAAACTTTGATTGAAGAGGGATTCAAAACTTATCAAAATTCTGTTAGCGAGGGCGTCCATGAGTTTCTAAATAAAGAAGGAGAGAATCACTTGATTATTCCTATTGGAATGGTAATTATTGATGAGAAAAACAAATTGGTAAATACCGATCAAATTGACAGCTCGACTTTTGCTAAAACTAAACGATTCAAGAAAGGAGACGCTATAGATTTTGAGAACGAATTAATCTTGCTTCGCCATTACAAGCGAGATCAATCTATTCCGGGTTCGGGTACCTTTGCGAGCTTTTACGAACGTGAAGATTTTAGGAATGATTATTTTATGTAAGATTTAACAGAGCTATTAAATAGATTCTCATTCAGGAAAGAAATGGAGAGGCTGTTTTGAGCAAAATGATAAATCTAAAAAGCAAAATTATGAAACGGAAAATAAAAAGTCTCACTGGTTTTACAATAGGTGCAACAGACGGAATTGTAGGTGAAGTAAAAGAGTTTTACTTTGATGATAAAACTTGGACTATTCGATATTTAATAGTAGAAACTGGAAACTGGCTCTTGGGCAAAAAAATATTGGTGTCGTCAGAGGCTTTACTTACACCCGATTGGGAGAATAAGATTTTCCCAGTGAAGCTTACCTTGGAGCAGATTAAAGGCAGCCCTAACATTGATACTGATATGCCCGTATCAAGACATCAGGAAACCGAGCTATATGGATACTATTCATGGACAAACTATTGGGAAAGCGGAATATGGGCTAGTGGAATAGATAACTCTGGAATGGTGAGTTCCTCCTCATTGCCGCTCAATCATGCTATTCAAAATAAAATACAAGCAGAGGGTAAGGAAAATGAGATAGATCAGCATTTAAGAAGTACTGAAAAGGTAACCGGCTATAGCATTAAAGCTTCTGACGGTGAAATAGGTGATGTTGAAGATTTTATCATAGATGACCAAACTTGGGAAATCAATTTCTTAGTAGTTGATACCGGTAATTGGTTTCCCGGAAAAAAGGTTTTGATATCCCCAAAATGGATCAAGGAAATAAACTGGGAAACGGCTTCGGTGATTGTTGTTTTATCTGAACAACAAGTAAAAAATAGTCCAGAATATATTTACCGTCAAGAGATTAGCAACCATTATGAAAATAGCCTACAGAACTATTATGAAAGATATGATACTGCTAAATAGTCTTTTGTTGTCAATAATTACAACCTTTTAATTGGTGGTAGAACCATTAGAAAACCAACTATGCTTGGAAGTAAATAAAAATGATATGAAAAATAGTTCATTATTGATTTTGGTAATAATACTAATTGGTATAGAAACAAGTTTAGTTAGCTGTTACAATGAAGCCAGCTCAGAAAAGGGTTTCTTTAGTGATACCATTGCTCATTCAGCTATAGAAACTACCCATAAATCACAAGATGAAATGGGAGATTTTGTTACAGCCTCAAAAGCCGTAACTCCTTCTGTAGTGCATATAAAAACAATATACCCAGCTTCAGGAAATGCTACCGGCAATTATAATGAATTATCAGGCAAAAACGGCTTGGCTATGGGTTCCGGTTCTGGGATAATTATTGATGCAGATGGTTATATAGCCACCAATAATCACGTAATAGAAAATGCCTCCAAAATTGAAGTTATACTTCCCGATAAACGTGTATTTACCGCTAAACTGGTTGGACAAGACGCAAATACAGATTTAGCACTATTAAAAGTCAATGCTACTGGGCTGACAACCGTAAAATTTGGAAACTCGGATATCGTAGAAGTAGGCGAATGGGTATTGGCTGTTGGTTACCCTTTCTCACTTAATACAACGGTTACAGCCGGCATAGTAAGTGCAAAAGCACGAAGCATCGGAATTATTAACCGTCAAGAAAGCTATAACACAAATGATAATTCGCAAATCCTGAATTCGGCAGTTGAATCCTTTATTCAAACAGACGCAGCTATAAATCCAGGAAATAGTGGTGGGGCATTGGTAAATCTAAATGGTGAACTTATTGGTATCAATAGTGCAATTGCTTCACAAACTGGCAGTTACGCTGGCTATGCATTTGCCATTCCTGTTAATCTTGCTAAAAAAATATTGGACGATTTAAAAAAATATGGTGAGGTAAAAAGGGGAATATTGGGTGTGTCGTTCCCTTCACCTTCTGCTGAGGATCAATTTTTTAAGCAACAGGGGCTCAACCCATCTACGGTAAAAGGTGTTTATATAACAAGTGTGTTAAATAATAGTGCCGCCTCAGCGGCAGGGCTAAAAGAAGGCGATATAATTCAAAGTGTTGATGGCATTAAAATAACTTCATCAGCAGAATTTTCGGAAAGGATAGCGAGGCATAAACCTGAGGATACAATTAAACTGAGCTATTTACGTAAAGGCACAGTCTATGCTACTTCGGCTACTTTAAAAAGTGATGAATCTACAAAAACCTCAACTAACCTAAACGAATCACTTGAAAATATATATAACAAACTCGGAGCTGGTTTTGCGTCTCTTTCAAGAGAGCAGAAACAACAGTTAAATATCAATTCAGGTGTTGTCGTTACGGAGGTAAAAAGGGGCGGTTTTTTCGACCAAATAGGTATCCCTAAGTATACTATAATTGTATATATAAATGGAAAGCCAGTTGAAACACCAAAAGATATTGATAAGGCTCTCCTTTCTGCACAAAATGGCATTATTCAAATGCTAGCTATCGCTCCTGACGGTTCCAAAGTGATATTCAATTTTTCTTTAGGAACATAAACAACAATATGAAAAACAAATTATGAAAATACTTAGTAAAAAAATGTTGCAAGAACTTCTGACGGTAAACAATGAAACTTGCCTTTCACTTTACATGCCTACGCATCAAAGTCATCCTGAAAACCAACAGGATCCAATAGTTTATAGACATTTACTTAAGGAACTGGAGGAATCATTATTGCAACAATATTCTGAAAATGAGGTCAAACAACATTTACAACCATTAGAATTACTCATAAAGGACGAAGCTTTCTGGAACCATACCACACCTGGAATCGCTATATTTAGTGCACCTGGCGTATTCAAGGTAGTAGGTTTACAAAATAGTTTTAAAGAACTAGCGATTGTTGCTAATAGCTTTTATACAAAACCACTCCGTCAATATTTACAAACCACAGACCGCTATCAAGTGTTAGGTCTAAGCCTCGACAGGATTCAGCTTTTTGAAGGTAACAGGCACTCATTGGTAGAAATTTCATTACCTGATGATATGCCAAAAAACCTTACAGAAGTACTGGGCAAGGAAGTGACTGAAAAACATACTACCGTTGCATCCTATGGCGGTGTGGGTAATGGAAGCATGCACCATGGTGATGGAGGAGTAAAAGATCAGATAGATAATGATACAGAGAAGTTTTTCCGTTTTATAAGTGAAGAAATATTTGAAACTTTTTCTAAGCCTACCGAGCTACCTCTTATATTGGCGGCCTTGCCCGAGCATCATAACCTTTTCCATGAGGTTAGCAATAATCCCTTTCTTTTAAAAGAAGGCATCCTTAAAAATCCGGAAAGTTTATCCATTGATAACCTAGTGAAAATGGCTTGGGAAGTGATGGAACCTGTGTACTTACTAAAAGTGATAACCCTTTCAGAAGAATTTGCTCAGGCCAAAGCGAATAATAAGGGTACCGATGATATGGAAACAGCTTTCAAAGCAATGGCAGAAGGTAAGGTAGCTACAATACTTATTGAGGCCGGTCGGATTATACCGGGTAAAGCTATAAATAGCAATTCAGCTTCTATTGAAAATGGAGTTATTAATAAGCTCGAAACAGACGACCAGTTGGATGACATAGCCGATATGGCAAAAAAGAATGGATCCGACGTTTTAATTATCCCAAAGCAAGATATGCCTTCTAAAACGGGGTTGGCAGCAATATTTCGATATTAAGAATTAAATCGGTAGAGATCCTATTTCAGATTTACAAATCAAAAAACAATTATGACAGTTCAATTTAATACCGACAAAACCATAAGTGGTAAGGAAGAAGACACCGCTCCATTTATAGCTCAGATAAATAATGAGCTAAGCAGGTTTAGTTCTCACATATCAAGAATAGAAGTACATCTTTCTGACGAAAATGGAAATAAAACAGGACAGAACGACATACACTGTATGATTGAAGCCCGGCAAGAAGGAAAGCAACCCATTGCTGTCACTAGCCAAGCTGATACTGCAGAAGAGGCAGTATCAGATGCAGTTGATAAATTAACAGCTTCCCTTAAAACTATCGCAGGTAAGGAAAAGAACTATTAAGACACATTTATTAGAGTGAAAAATTCGCACAATTTTCAAATTTTAAATTAAAAAAAATGACCACAAAACAAATTACATTAGCATCCAGGCCAGTGGGCTTCCCTACGCTAGAAAATTTCAAATTGGAAAATGTTGAATTACCGAGTATCCTTAAAGATGAAATACTATTAGAAGGAATGTATTATTCTGTAGATCCTTACATGAGAGGCCGCATGAATGATGCTAAATCTTATGTACCTCCATTTGAAATTGGAAAACCACTAAGTGGTGGCGTAGTGGCAAAAGTAATAGAAAGTAAATCGGGCAATTTTAAAATAGGAGACGTAGTAAGCGGAAACCTGCCTTGGCGAACCAACGTAATTGCAGCGGAAAAGGATATTCAGAGGATAGATACAAATATTGCTCCGGCAAGTTACTATCTCAGCATATTAGGCATGACGGGGCTTACTGCTTATTTTGGATTGATGAATATAGGCAAACCCAAAGCAGGCGAAACTGTTGTAGTGTCGGGTGCTGCTGGTGCAGTGGGCTTAGTAGTAGGCCAAATTGCTAAGATAAATGGCTGCCATGTAGTGGGTATAGCTGGCACTGACGAAAAAGTTAAATCACTAAAAGAAGAGTTTGGTTTTGATGATGCCATTAATTACAAAACAAATCCTGACATTAAAAAAGCCATCGCAGCGGCTTGTCCAAAAGGAGTAGATATTTATTTTGACAATGTTGGCGGAGAAATTTCCGATGCAGTTATTAGCAATATTAACTTTCATGCGAGGATTCCACTCTGTGGGCAAATAGCCTTATACAACAGCACAGAAATCCCAATGGGACCAAGATTGCAACCTATGCTATTAACTCGAAGTGTATTAATGCAGGGATTTATAGTAAGCAACTTTCAATCTGATTTTCCGCAAGGTCATAAGGAGTTGGCAAAATGGGTAAAAGAAGGCATGTTGAAATTTTCTGAAACCATAGAGCATGGGTTTGAAAAACTGCCAGAAGCACTTCTGGGTCTATTTAAAGGAGATAATACTGGAAAGATGATTGTAGAGGCTTAGTAGACTATTTGAGTCCAGTTTAATTGAGTTATTAAGCTTTTTAGGTGTAAAAGGCTTCATATAAATGTGAAAATCTAATGCAAACAAGAGAGACCGCAAATGCATGAAGCCTACTGCAAAGAAATAGCCATCGAGACACTTTGAAATACAAGCTGATGCTGCTATTGGGGTCCCAAAAACTCAAAAGTTGAACTCCATTATTTCCTGAATAAAGATTTACATTTTAAGGATTTCGAAATTGGCTTTTAACCGCTGGTAAGATAAGGGATACTGGAAAATAGGCATTTTGGTAAGCCCAATTAAAATCAACAAAAATGGAAGAAAAAATTATGAAGTGGACAGAGTTTATCTTCCCATGGCTTTTAACACATGGACTAAAAATCTTGTTTATTATCATTGGTACGTACATTCTAAATAGATTTTTAAAACGTTCCATTGACAAAATGGTAAGAGTTGCTGTCGTTTCCGACAAGTATTTGTCAAAAGATGCTGAAGAAAAAAGAGAAGACACACTCATAAGCATTTTCACATGGACAAGCCGAATAATAATTTTGATTGTCACGGTATTGATGATTTTACAGGAATTCGGAATCCCGACTGGTCCCATATTGGCTGGTGCTGGAATCATCGGATTAGCTGTTGGGTTTGGTGGGCAATATCTTATTCGAGATATTATTTCCGGCTTTTTTATTATTCTGGAAAATCAATATCGTATAGGGGATGTGGTTATCATTGAAGACACAAGTGGATTGATAGAGGACATTAGTTTGCGAATGACAACATTAAGGGATCTGGATGGAACAGTTCATCATATTCCCCATGGTGAAATTAAAAAGGTATCAAATCTTTCAAAAGATTTTGCAAGGGTAAACTTGAACATTGGAATAGGCTATAACTCTAATTTAGAGCATGTAATAAAAATAGTTAACAAAATAGGTGATGAATTGTCCCAAGACCCTCAATGGAAAGAACTTATAATTAAACCTCCTCAGTTTTTACGGGTGGATGACTTTGCAGATTCTTCCATTGTACTAAAGATTCTTGGAGAAACTCAACCACTTAAACAATGGGAAGTAACTGGAGAGCTTAGAAAAAGGATTAAAATCGTTTTTGATAAAGAAGGGATTGAAATCCCATTCCCACAAAGGGTTATTCATCAGGTTAAAGAATCTGAAACACTATGAGATAATGAACTGTTAAATCCGGTTTATGCATTGGAGAATCGCAATGAGTTTTAAAGTGGGATAAATCAGACATTTAAACGAGATTAGCATAGCGGTTTACCCTGAGCTAATCTGGTGATTGAGTTCAAACTGATTTGAAGCAATTTAGCTACGGTCCCGATAAAATCGGGAGATTTTCTAATGAATAGAGCGGGTTGAACAAATGACGGGTTTTGCTCCATCCATGGCAAAATTGATTGTGAATGGAAAATTCACAGAAATAGTAGATACGACGAAGAGCGATGTAAACTATTTGCGGGAATTATTATAAATCATTATGAAGAAAGCTATTAAGTTCACATTTATCTCCATGTTTATTTTTGCCGTTCTCATCGGTATTATTTTGTGGCCTTTACCTGGTTTTCTTGTTTTTGTAGTATTGCTGGTGATACTGGGATTCTATGATTTATTTCAGAAAAAACATACGATACTCAGAAACTTTCCAATAATTGGTCATGTGCGATACTTATTAGAAATGATTGGTCCTGAGATTCATCAATATTTTGTAGAATCCAATACTGAAGGCAAACCCATTGATAAGAATCACCGCACTTACATTTATGAACGAGCCAAAGAGCAAACCCAAACACACCCTTTTGGCACTGAGCTTAATGTATATGCTGATGATTATAAATGGATGCAACACAGCAACTATCCCGCAAAGAAAATGGATACACCACCTCGGGTAGTCATAGGTGGGAAAGATTGCCAACGACCTTACAGTGCTAGTCTTTTCAATATTTCAGCCATGAGTTTTGGAGCTTTGAGTAATAATGCCATTGAAGCATTAAACAAAGGTGCAAAAGCGGGCAATTTTTTTCACGATACAGGCGAAGGGGGAATATCAATATACCATTTACAAGGTGGAGATTTAGTGTGGGAAATCGGTACAGGTTACTTTGGTTGTCGAAATTCTAATGGAAATTTTGATGCAGAAAAATTCAAAGAAAAGGCAAATTGGGAGCAGGTTAAAATGATTGAAATCAAAATATCTCAAGGTGCAAAACCAGGACATGGAGGAGTACTTCCCGCTACTAAAAATAATGAGGAAATTGCTAAAATAAGAGGCATAACACCACATATAGCCGTGCTCTCACCTCCCGGGCATTCTACTTTTAGTGATGCTGTAGGCCTATTGAAGTTTGTTCAGCAATTGAGAGAATTATCTAGCGGTAAACCTGTTGGATTTAAGCTTGCCATAGGAAGTAAACAGGAGTTTATAGAAATATGTCAAAAAATGGTTGAAACAGGTATACAACCAGATTTTATAACCGTGGATGGTGCGGAAGGTGGCACGGGTGCTGCTCCAATAGATTTCTCAAACTACGTAGGTATGCCTTGGGAAGATGCATTGATTTTCGTTGTCGATACCCTTAAAGCATACAATCTCAAAAAAGAAATAAAAGTTATTACTGCTACCAAGATATTTACAGCTTTTGACATTTTCAAAGCCCTTTGTATCGGGGCTGATGTCTGTAATTCTGCCCGAGGTATGATGCTAGCCTTAGGCTGTATCCAGGCTCTTAAATGCAACACTAATGAATGTCCTACTGGAGTAGCCACAAATAATCCAAAATTTGTGAGAGGTTTGGTGGTTTCTGAAAAATGGAAAAGAGTCAGAAATTACCAAAAAAACATATTGGAAGATTTTTTGGAATTATTGGCTGCATCGGGCTGTCATTCACTTGAAGAAATGAACAGAAGTTTAATTTTTAAAATGGTGGACAAAGAATGGCTTTCTTATGCATGAAAATGCTCGCTATAATTGCGGTACGAGTCAAAGCAGCGATGTCTTATTCTAACTGAAAAAATCAGAAGTCGCGGAATAAAACCTCCACGTTTTCAAATACTAAAGGTTTGACCACTAATGATTTTACAATAAAGACTTTGTAAGGAAGTAAATGCATAAGAGCTAACTTACCAAGCGGATAGATCAATCATAATTAAAAAATGGAAAAGCTATTCCCTTGCTGCATACATGAAGATTAAAATCCAAAACAAAAATGGACAATTACAAAAAAGATAGTTTAACACTAAAAGGTGCCGTGGCTCTTGGCACCGGTGTGATGATTGGAGCTGGAATTTTTGCATTATTAGGTCAGGTAGCCGAATTATCCGGAACTTGGTTTCCCTATATCTTTATCATCGGAGCCATCATTTCTGGTTTCAGCTCTTACGCTTACATTAAGGTGTCTAATGCTTACCCATCTGCTGGAGGCATTGCCATGATTTTAATGAAAGCTTATGGCAAAACAACACTAACTGCAGCGGCTTCTGTGTTGATGGCACTTTCCATGATTATAAATGAAAGCTTAGTGGCAAGAACCTTTGGGACTTATACTTTGCAGCTTTTTGATATGGAGATGAATTCCCTTTGGGTGCCGGCATTAGGTGTTGCTTTATTGATATTTGCCTATATTATAAATGTCTCGGGAAATAGGGTTATTGGAAAAACTTCCCAGTTTATGGCATTTATTAAAATCGTAGGCATTATTGTGTTTGCTATTGGCGGACTTTGGGCAGCCCATTTCTCTTTAGGCGATATGCTGCCTTCTTCTAACGATACCCAAAATTATTCGGCTGCAAGTTTTATAGGGGCTATTGCACTTTCCATCTTGGCCTATAAAGGATTTACCACGATTACAAATAGCGGAGGCGAAATCACCAAGCCGCACAAAAATGTAAGAAGGTCAATTATAATTTCCTTACTCATTTGCACGGTAGTCTATTTTTTAGTTGCCATTTCGGTAAATGCGAGTCTTTCAATCACTGAAATAGTCAAGGCAAAAGATTACTCTTTAGCAGAAGCAGCAAGGCCTGCTTTTGGAAATTTTGGGCTTTATTTTACAGTAGGAATAGCCATTATAGCAACCATTTCGGGCGTAATTGCCAGCATTTTTGCGGTTTCGCGTATGACCGCCATGTTAACTGAAATGAAGCTTATACCGCACAGCCATTTCGGAATGTCTGGAAGTGTACAAAAACACATGTTAATCTATGTTGTGGTTATTGCCATTACCTTAACCATTTTCTTTGACCTATCACGAATTGCTTCCATTGGAGCAATATTTTATTTGGTGATGGACATGATTGTTCATTGGGGTGTGTTTAAACATTTGAGAAAAGATGTAAATGCCAATGGCATCATATTGATATCAGCATTAGTACTTGACTTCATTGTATTAAGTGCTTTTTTATGGGTCAAAGCCAGTTCTGACATTTTTGTGGTTATTGTTTCAGCCATCGGAGTAATTCTGGTTTTTGCTGGCGAAAAATGGTTTTTATATTGGAAAGGAAGTGATTAATTAGGACTATAAGAAGAACATCACAATGTCGTGTAAACGATTCTAGTTAGAAGGATTAGATTTAGAAAATGACGAGAAAAAAGACCAAAGAAATAGCAAACATAGTTTTAAGTCCATTCGAGCGATTCTTGGAAAAACAATCGTCGGCTGGAATATTATTGTTGGTAGCGGCCATAATTGCCATAATATGGAGCAATTCATCTTATGCAGATGTGTATTTCGATATTTGGGATTACGAGTTAGCTTTAGGTATTGGGTTTTTTCGAGTGTCAGAATCTTTGCTTCATTGGGTCAATGATGGACTAATGGCCATATTCTTTTTTGTGGTTGGCTTGGAAATCAAACGTGAAGTTTTGGCTGGGGAATTGTCCTCTATAAAGGATGTGGTTTTGCCCTTAAGTGCGGCCATTGGAGGTATGCTGGTGCCTGCCATCATCTTTTTATTAGTGGTCGGAAATACTGAAATGGCCAAAGGTTGGGGCATTCCCATGGCCACCGATATCGCCTTTAGCTTGGGAATACTAAGTCTTTTAGGCCCTAAAGTGCCCATTGGGCTAAAAGTATTTCTTACCGCCCTCGCTATTGTGGATGATATTGGAGCTATACTCATTATCGCATTTTTTTATAGCAACGATATCCAATGGGTGTATCTTCAGGCAGCTGCTGGTTTGTTTGTGATGTTACTTGTCTTTAATTATTTTGATCTCCGCATGTTAACACTGTATATCTTCATAGGTTTCTTTGCGTGGTTTTGCTTTCTAAAATCTGGGGTACATCCCACAGTAGCTGGTGTGCTCATTGCTCTAACCATTCCAGCTAAGCGAAAAATAAGAATGGATGATTTTATTGAGGAAACTAAAACTAGCTTAACACAATTCGAAAATGCTGAATGGCCAGATTCTTATGTTGTGTTGGGGGAAAAACAGATTTCAGCGGTTGACCACATCGCAAAAAGTGTTAAAAAAGTACAGTCGCCCGTCCAAAGTTTAGAAAACTCTCTGAGTGATTTCACTGCCAATCTAGTGATGCCCATATTTGCATTGGCCAATGCATCCATAGTCATTGCTGGAAATGAATTTAATCTATTGGACAAAGTAACCTTGGCTGCAGGACTCGGTTTATTAGTAGGAAAGGTTTTGGGCGTCAGTTTGTTTTCCTGGCTTAGTGTTCGTCTGGGATGGGCAAAATTACCTGCCGGTGTTAATTGGACACAGGTAATAGGTGTCGGTTTTTTGGCAGGTATAGGATTTACCATGTCTTTATTTATAACAAATTTAGCCTATACAGATGCGGGTGTAATAAACGCTTCTAAAATAGGCATAGTAGTGGGTTCCATTGTAGCAGGAACCATAGGTTTTGTTATCCTAAAAATCAATTTTAGGAAACGCCCTATTTAGGGTAAAAATAATTCTGAAAGTAATTGGTACGTGATGCTTTAGCCTGAAAGTGCAACACCGAAATCCGAACGGTTTACCAAATGGAAGCTAGAAGAAAAAATACTGTAAATTTGGGTAGCCATTGTCATATGACTAATCATACTTTTTTTTCAATAGCCAAAAAACATTACATGAAAACAAACCTTATATCGGTAATCCTCTTCACGGGAATCCTCTTCTCATGTGCCACAAAAAAACCAAACATGACCGACGTGGTTATTTATGGTGGAACTTCGGCAGGTGTATCTGCCGCCATTGAAACGGCACGACTTGGGAAATCTGTGATATTAATAGAACCAACGAATCGTCTGGGAGGACTAACCACAGGAGGATTGGGTCAAACAGACATTGGCAATAAACAGGTAATTGGGGGCATAGCCCGTGAGTTTTATCAAAACATCAGAGAACATTACCAAGATTCTACCAATTGGGTTTGGCAAAACAAGTCTGAATATAAAGATGGAGGCCAAACCACCACCGCAAGCCATGAGGATGCCATGTGGACTTTTGAGCCTTCAGTTGCATTGAAAATTTTTCATGAAATGACACACGACCTCGACATTAAAATTATATACAAACAAAGACTCGACAGAAACTTAGACGTACAAAAAAACGGTGCCGCCATTGAGTGCATTACTATGGAATCTGGAGAAAAATATTGTGGTAAAATGTTTATTGATGCCACCTATGAGGGCGACCTCTTGGCAGCTGCAGGCGTAACATACACCATAGGAAGAGAAGCCAATGCACAATATGGAGAATCATTAAACGGCATCCAGGCCAATGACACCAGCAGAACACTCACTGGCGTTTTATCTAGAAATGGGATAAATCATAATTTTGTGGCGAGTGTGGACCCTTACACCAGAGCCGGAGACCCATCTTCTGGACTACTTTCTGGAATTAACATCATAGAAGATGAAGATGGAAGTGGAGATAATAAAATACAATCCTATTGCTTCCGCATGTGCCTCACAGACCATCCTGAGAACAGAATTCCTTTTAAAAAACCTGCCAATTATAATGAGCAAGATTATGAATTGCTCTTTCGAAATTATGAAGCAGGATACGCCCGAATACCTTGGATAAACAGCCAAATGCCCAACAGAAAAACGGACTCAAATAACAGAGATGGTTTTTCTACTGATTTTATAGGACAGAATTATGCTTACCCAGAAGCTAGCTATGCAGAGAGAGAGCACATAGTGACCAAACACCGCGACTATCAGCAAGGTCTCATGTGGAGTTTGGCAAATCACCCAAGAATACCAGAAGACATTAGAAAGGAAGTAAGCAGATGGGGCACCTCAAAAGATGAGTTTGAGCGGGAAGATGGCTGGCAGCAACAGCTTTACATTAGAGAAGCCAGAAGAATGATAGCAGATGTGGTGATGAACCAAAAACACTGTGAGGGCATAGAAAAGGTGCAAGATGCAGTGGGTATGGCTGCATATGGCATGGACTCCCATCATATACAGCGTTATATAAATGCCAAAGGCCATGCCTCAAACGAAGGGAATGTGGAAGCTCATGTGAAAGCCCCTTTTCCTATAAGTTATCGCTCCATAGTCCCTAAAAAAGAAGAAGCATCTAATCTGCTGGTGCCTGTTTGCCTGAGTGCAACCCACATAGCCTTTGGGTCTATACGTATGGAGCCTGTATTTATGGTGCTGGGACAAAGTGCCGCCATTATAGCCTCACTGGCCATAGAAGAAAACAAAGCGGTGCAAGATTTGACCTATGGTAAGATTAAAAGTAGGCTCTTAGATAAAAAACAAGTGTTGAAATAAAAATCTTCCAATTTCTAATTAGCCATTTACCGAATAATAAGTTTTCTAATTTCAATGGGGACTTTAATTAGAGGTTAATTGTAAATATTTCCAAAATATTTCAAGTTTATTAATATCACTATAAGGTTTATATTTTCGTCCAAACACCATATTTTACAACTTTATAGTTGATTTCAAAAACAAATATGCACCTTTACAGTATCAAACCTAATTATGAGCAAAGAAGAAGTGGTTGATTAATTCTTAAAGGACTTCAAAGAAAAGATGAAGTTTAGGGATGTACTCTTTCGCGACGATAGAGGCAAAAATGCACAAGCTTTGGCAGACTTAGAAATCCGACCTATTGACCGAAAGAAAGTTTTAGAATCACTAAAGGCCAAAGATTATATCGAAGGGCCGCTTGAAGAAAAACTTTACGGAGGTGCTGATATGTGGGTGTTTGGTAAAGCTGTCAAGAAAAAAGAAGTATATATCAAATCACTATGGGTATCGTGAGCTTTGCTGTTATCTGCATCTCTTTTCATCTGGCAGAGCATAAAATGAAATATCCTCTAAAATAATACGAATTGAAAAGTCCAATTACGGGAAAGGAAATGACACTGACCAAAGAACAACGGTCAATGGAACTTAGAAAGGAAACATTTGAAATTGTTTTTCATTATTTCAAATGTGAAGATAGTGGAGAACAATTTACCAATACGTCCACAGATGAAGTGAATATAAATCAGTTATATAACCAATACCGAGCCAAATTCAACATTCCTTTTCCTGACGAAATAATAGGCATTAGAGAAAAGTACGGATTAGCCGCCGCCAAGATGTCCGAAATTTTAGGGCTTGGCGTAAACACTTATAGGCAATACGAAACTGGTGAAATACCAAGCACCGCCAATGCCAAATTGATTCAGATGGCTGAAGACCCTAAAAGGTTTATCGACATGGTAGAACTATCGGGTACATTGGAAGAAAAACTAAAAGAAAAGTATATTCAGAAAGCACAATTATTGGTAGAAGAAAGAAAACGAAATATTTTCAATCTCAATTTTAAAGAATATTTATTGGGCCACCATCTAGCCGATATTTACTCTGGCTATAGAAACCCAAACTTTGATAAATTCACCGAAATGGTAGTCTATTTTTCGGACAAAGTACAGCCTCATAAAACCAAAATGAACAAGCTGTTATTTTATGCGGATTTTTTAATGTTCAAACAAAGCTGTTTTTCTATTAGTGGTGTAAGGTACAAAGCCATAGAAATGGGCCCAGTTCCAACCAATTTTCAAAGTATTTTTGAATATCTAGCCAATAATAAAGTAATAGACATTGACACCAAAGAATTCCCTCAAGGATATACTGGCGAACAATTTAAAGCAAGACCCGACAGAGCATTTAATGCCGATTTATTTTCTGAATCAGAATTAGAAGTTTTAGAGAAAGTATCAATGGCTTTTAAATCCACTAACACAAAAGACATGATAGAACAAACGCATTTGGGAGAAGCTTGGAAAGAAAACGCAAAAGACAAAAGCATCATTAGTTATACCTACGCATTTGAATTAAATCAGACTTAATAAATACCGCCTACTTATCTAATGCCCAGCCAATACCGAATAATAAATAAAATGCTTTTCTCTAGGGCTTTTTGAAAGAGGAATTCTTTGATTTCTTAACTTACGGAGTGATAGATGCAATTGTACAATTAACAGAAAAAGGGGAAACACTTTTCACTTATTTATAAGGAATTACATTAAAAATAAGCAAATATGAAGGATGAAGATTTAGAATTAGAAATAGAAGAAACTATTGAAGACGAAGCGGTTTATCAAACTTTCGATATTGCAACATATCCCTCGGATTTTACACTTAAAGGAATCGTAAATATGTGGAATGAGGGAGGCATAACTATACCAGACTTCCAAAGAGAATTTGTATGGTCAATTAAACAGTCATCATTACTCATTGAATCTTTTCTTTTAGGATTACCAGTCCCACCAGTATTCTTCTATATTGATGAAGAAAACTCAAACCTCGTGATTGATGGGCAGCAAAGGATTCTAAGCACTGTATACTTTTTTAATGGTTTTTTTGGCAATGAAAATACAAAAGGCCGTAAGCAGGTTTTTAGATTATCAGGCTTAAACGAACTTAGTCCGTATTACAAAAAAACTTATGAAGAATTAGGAGATTCAGATAGGAGAAAACTTGATAACACGGTCCTTAGAGCAATTAACATTCGCCAATTAACGCCAAAAGGAGAAAGTACCAGTATGTATCACATATTTGAACGATTGAATACAGGAGGTACACCTTTAAAATCACAAGAAATTAGAAATGTAGTTTTTAGAGGCGACTTTGTCAATATTCTAAGGGAACTTAATAAAGATAAAAATTGGAGGTTGATTCTAGGAAGCAAAAACGTAAATAAACATCAAACAGACGTAGAGTTAGTACTTAGACTGTTTGCTTTATATACAAGAATGGCGGACTATGAGAAACCAATGAAAGAATTTTTGAATGTGTCCATGAAACAGAATCAAAATGGAGATACAAAATCTGTGAAAGAGTTTAGTGATAGGTTTATAAAGACGACTAAATATTTAAGTGAAACTTTAGGCGAAAAGCCATTTCATCTAAGAACTCGATTAAGTTCTTCAACATTAGATTCAGTAATGGTCTCGATGATGAAAAATTTAAATAAAATTCCAGAAAATTTTAATATGAAGTATAATGAAATGATTTTGACTAAAAAATTAGAAGAACTAACAACAATTGGTACGACTGACCCATCAGTAATCAGGGAAAGATTTGATTTCGTTAACGGGCATTTATTTAATTGAAATGGCATATACATCTCATTTTACAATGGCGGATGATATGATCAATCATCTTGACGTAGTAGTAGGAGCAATTACGGATCCGTGGATTAGTTCAAGATATATTGGATTTGTTTCAGTCAGTGCGGTTACAGTTTATGAATTAGCACTCAAAGAAATATTTATTGATTTTGCAAAACAAAAAAATAGTGTCTTTGGAACCTATGCAGAAAACCATTTCGATAGAATTAATGGCAGAATTAAATATAATAGTATAAAAGAAGATTATGTAAAGAAATTTGGTTTGAAGTATTTAAAAAGATATAAGAAAAAAATGATTAAGCTTGAAAAAAACTTGCTAACAACTCAAGGTAAAAGTGTAATCAATTCTTATAATAATTTAATCACTTGGAGAAACGATTTCGCACATGAAGGGCACATCCCAAATACAGTTACATATCAGGAAGTTGTTTCTTCATACCACTTAGGAAAAGAATTAATTAAATGTGTCGCAGAAACAATGGTAAGATAGAAAAGCGTTCGATTCGCAAAACCAACACCACAGCCCAAACCGTATCACAGAGCCAGTAACCATATAAAATGTACCCTTATTAATTTTATTCCTAGCTCCTCCTAGTTTTTAAAGTCGGACTTTATGAAAATCAATTTCAGTAAACAACTAAAAGACACACACTCGAAAGTATGATGACCTTAATCAGCAAATGTTAACAAACCAGTCACTATCTTTATTGGTCTCCGTAAATACGGCAAAATTATTACTTAGGAAACATTAAAATCATGTTAAAACTAAACTTCAGACTATTTATTTGTTTCCTGTTCACATGCACCTTGGCATTTGCTCAAAAACAAGAAACTGTTTTTGAGGTCATCTTTAAGGGTAAAAAAATTGGTACGCTACACGCACAGGAGACTAAGTCAGATTCGAAATCATTCAAAGAATTGACCGTCGACACGAAGAGCACTTTTCTCTTAATTCCTATCTACATGGAATCAGAAATAAGAACAACTCAAAAAAAAGGCATTCTAATTGAAGGAACTGCTTACCGAAACGCAAGTCGTAAATCTAGTGATGTGAATGCCACCATTAGAAAGATTGGATTCCGCCTTTATGAACGAGAACGAAATGGCGTGAAGGATAAAATGAAAAGTAAACCCATTCGGTTTTGTGTAGTCGATCTTTACTTTAAAGAACCTTTAAAGGTTACTCAGGTTTTTTCAAACATGTACGTAGAAATGCTACAATTGAAGCGAATAGATACAGGAAAATATCAATTGATTACACCAGACAATAATCATTCTACTTATACTTACGCTAATGGGAAATTAGTTAGCATAGAAGCCAATACCCTTGTTGGTAAAATAGTATCCAAACGCATCTGAAAGTGAATTTCTGTTCGGGTAAAATCCTACGAGCGGCATTCTTTTTCCAAATTTGACTGACATCCTATCCTCAGCCATCAATCAGGATAGCATCTTGATAATAAACTGCTTGCTATTCTAGCAATGTGTGAATAATACAACTAATATCTAAAGTTGTATAACACTATACTGCCCTAACTAAGTCAACTTTGAATATCTTAAAAATGAGCAGCTTAGAATCAAAGAAAGCGTATTTCATGGCCTAGCCCAATCTTGGGCATCTGCATTATTTGTTGACTCATTTTGGGTATTGTGAATTAACGAAAAAACATGAAAAATCAACATAAAGTAAAGATTCAGTCAATTAACAAAGTCACCCATGATGTGTTGAAAATCGTTACTGAAAAACCAAAGAATTACACCTTCAAGCCGGGACAAGCCACAGATATTTCCATAGACAAAAACGGTTGGGAGGATAAGAAAAAGCCTTTCACTTTTACTTGTTTGCCTGAGGATAAGTACCTAGAATTTACTATTAAAACTTATCCGAAGCACAATGGAGTGACCAACGAATTGCTGACTCTAAAAGCACATGACGAACTGATTTTAAATGAGGTATTTGGTGCTATCAACTATGAAGGAGAAGGTACGTTTATAGCTGGGGGTGCAGGGATTACCCCTTTTATCTCCATTTTCAGAGATCTTCAGTCGAAAAAGGAAATAGGGAACAACAAACTAATCTTTGCCAACAAAAAAAGGGAGGATATTATACTTGAAAATGAATTTAAAAAATTATTAGGCGACAATTTCATCAACATTTTATCGGATGAAAAAGTGGAGGGATATTCAAACGGAATGATAAGCGAAGATTTTATAAAAGCAAACAGTGGCGGAATAAATAAACTGTTTTACCTCTGCGGACCACCGCCCATGATGGAAGCCATAGAAAAGCAATTAGCCGATTTAAAGGTTGACAAAAAATCAATCATCAAAGAAGCATTTTAAATAAAAAACATATGAATACGAACAGACTTTCAAAAACTATTGCGACAGTGTTGAATGTGCAAATGACAAAAGAAGCACATGCTTCACAAATATATTTGGCGTATGCGGCATGGGCTGCTAAAGAAGGCTTCGGAGGTGTTGCCAATTTCCTTTTCAGGCATGCACATGAAGAACGAAATCACATGATGAAAATATTGGAATATATTCTAAAAAGAGGTGCTGAAGTAGAGGTGTCCCCAATTCCTGCTCCCCCAGAAAACCCCGTGAGTTTATTCAACTGTTTTGAAAAAATATTCCAGCACGAAGTAGATAATACAAAAGCCGTTTATGTAGTAGCGAAAATAAGCCATAAAGAAGAGGACTGGGCAACCTGGAACTTTATGCAATGGTTTGTTAATGAACAAGTAGAAGAGGAAACGCTTGCTATGAATCTATTAGATAAAATGAAAATAGCAGGAGGTGAGAAAATGAGCAGTAATGCTTTATACACATTCGACAGAGATATGGAAAAAACACCTGATGAAGTTAGACCGGCACAAGATGTAACCACTGTGAGCCCCTGAATTTATTAAAAAACTGGTTCTATCATTAAGGCAATAAGAAAACCATTGTTGTAGTAGTAAATGTGCTTAAATCTTAACGGAAAACGATGTGCTTAGCTGTTCTTTCAATCAACTATTACAACTCAATAATCTTATTGTCAATTAATTAAACTCTTCCAAATGTGTGAATCATACAAGCATTTCAAAAAATCGTATAATATATATAGGGGTACTGATGATTAACATACGATCATTGAAAATTTAACAAAAAACACCTATTATGAAAAAAGTACTTATAACGCTAGACTATGCTCCTACCTCCTAAAAAGTTGCTGAAACTGGTTTTAATATAGCTAAAGCGATGCACGCAGAAATTGTATTGCTGCATGTGATCAATTGATTTGGAAAATGAAAAAGTCAGCCCATACTGTATCTATTTGTCACACATTTTCTAATGTGTGAATTATATAAGCATCGTCATTATTTGTGTAAAACAATTTACTAAAGAAGACCTCACCTTTAGAAAGTCTAGTTAAAAGCATTCTACAAATTTGGTCAAGACATTCCGAAGAATTGGAAGGTTATTCTTTGGCTTTGGCTAAACTAAAAGTGGAATATCCGCTATGAGATTACAATTTAAAAACGATTAGAAGATGTCAATTCAAACAGTTAATCCCAATACAAATAAGAAAGGAAAGTCCTTTGAAGAAATGACGTAAAAGGCCGTTGACGGAAAGGTTACCAAAGCACAGGCCACTTTCACGGATTGGAAAGAAACCAGCTACCAACAACGAGCTGTTTTATTACATAAAGTAGCTAAGCTCATGCGTGCTAAGAAAGCAGTACTTGCCAAAACCATCACTTTAGAGATGGGTAAACTCTTGGCTCAGGCTGAGGCAGAAATTGACTTGAGTGCCGATATCATTGATTATTATGCAGAACATGGGGAAGCCTTTCTTGCCGATAAAGTACTTAACCCAGAATATGGAACCGCTATTATTCGAAGTAGTCCCATTGGGGTATTGTTAGGTGTGATGCCGTGGAATTTTCCATTCTATCAGGTAGCTCGGTTTGCAGCTCCTAATATTATGGTGGGCAATACCATTTTGCTTAAGCATGCCTCCATCGTTCCACAATGTGCAGCTGCCATTGAAGAGCTTATCAACGAAGCTGAAGCTCCTGAAGGCCTGTATACCAATTTATTCATCACTGGCAAACGTGCATCCGCATTGGTTTCAGATAAAAGAATAAAAGGGGTTTCCTTAACGGGAAGTGAAGAAGCAGGTGCAAGTATTGCCATGGAAGCCGGAAAACATTTGAAAAAAGTGGTGCTCGAACTCGGTGGTAACGATGTGTTCATTATACTGGAAGATGCCGATATGGAAAAAACAGTAGAATGGGCCGTGGTAGGCAGAATGAATAACAACGGTCAGTGCTGTGTGGCCTCAAAGCGGTTTATCGCTGTGGAAGCTATAGCAGAAGAGTTCATTCAAAAGTTCAAGGACAAGTTATCAAAAATGAAAGTGGGTGATCCGATGGATCCCGTTACAGAGTTAGGCCCTTTAAGTAGTGAAGCAGCGGCTGTTCATTTAGCTGATCAGGTGAAACGTTCCGTTGATGAAGGAGCAAAAGTTTTACTGGGTGGTAAACGGGCAGACCGTGAAGGTGCCTTTATGGAACCTACCATACTCACCGATTTGAAGCCTGGCATTGCTGCTTACCATGAAGAATTATTTGGTCCGGTGGCCTCCTTCTATGTCGTAAAAGACGAAAAGGCTGCCATTGTTCTAGCCAATGATTCTGTCTTTGGTCTGGGTGCTTCTGTTTTTACACAAGATATCAAACGTGGAAAAAGAGTAGCTGACCAAATCGATACCGGAATGGTTTTCATCAATCATCCTACATGGACACAAGCCGATCTTCCTTTTGGTGGAACGAAACGTTCAGGCTTTGGTCGTGAACTATCAGCGTTAGGAATTCAGGAGTTTGTTAACAAAAAACTCATTCGAGTAAGCGAACTGAATGATCCATTTTAAAAGAATTATAGTATATAAAGAAAGCAACAAATAAAGTAATTAGCGGTAAACACGCTGCTAAAATTTATTAAAAGAACTCGTTTATAACATATAAAATATGATGCACACAGGATATCACATTAGAGGAATGCAGCGTATTTGATGGATCGTTTGGCTCACTGTTATCTTTTGGATTTTCGCTATGCCCTGCGGTTTACCTGGCCAGCGAAAGAAAAAGATTCACCGCTCCACATTTTACAAAAGAGAATAGCTACTGGTTAAATGAGGAATATCATGAGACAAGAAAGCTTCTCGAAAAAAAATAATTATTATTCATATTGACATAAAAAAAACTATGGAAAATTTAATTTCAACTACTTACACCGTTATTGGCATGAAAACAGGAGACTGTGCCACAATTTTACAAAACATACTTACTGATATTGAAGGTGTAATTTCAGTAAAAATTGACTCAGAAAAAAAGCAGCTTCAAATCACATCAAAAGAGGTTTTGGATGTTGAAACTTTGCAGAAAGCAACTGTTGATACAGACTATTACATTTCAGAATTTAAGCCATATAATAAGACGGCTTCGCCATATCGCAGTGCTGTAGATAGTGCAAAACAAAAACACAATGCCTCTGGAGATGTAGATGGCGGCGACGATGGGTTCTTGAATTCAGGCCCTGTTACAGATTATACATCAGATTAATCAATCAGAAAATGAAACCATTTAAAGAACTCACAGAATCTCAAAATAAAGAATTACTAAAACTTCCTTGTTTTATATCGCTTCTAGCGGCTAATAATGACAATAAATTGGATGCCAAAGAAATGCAAGCAATTATCAAGTTTTCGCACATCAAAACTTATTCCTGCAATCCTTTACTTTTTAGTTTTTACAAAGAAGCCGATATATATTTTGAAAATAATATAATGCACTTAGATAAGGACTTGCCTTCAGAAAAATTAGCAAGAGAAGCCGCTATAAACAAAGAATTATTTATTCTCGAAAACTTAGTATTGAAACTGGAAGAGGAGTATGTGTCTGCAATTCATAGCAGTATGAACTCATTTAAAGAACACGTGTTGCGGGCCCATCATAATATACTGGCAGATTTTATATTTCCTATTCCGATAAAGGGATTGTCTAATTAAAAAACTAATAATATGAAAATGGAATATGAGTTACTTGGAATGAGTTGTGGTAACTGTGCGAGGAATACAAAAAGGGCATTGATGCAGGTGCCTGCTGTTATAGATGGGGAAGTCCATCTGAATCCGTAGGGAGCCATTATCACCATAAATAGATTTATAGCTACTGAACAATAGCAAACCCAACTTAATATAGCAGTTCGTTATACCATTAAAAAAGTTGTTTTATTCTTCAATTTCATAACTAGAAGGAGTCATCTAAGGAATTTTGCTATAATTCAGCATTACTATTTTAATTGTTATAACAAAAAACACCATAATAAAAACCATCCAGTATGAATTACTATCATTCAAAATTACTTGTAGATATAACCTTCGATGAAGCCATAGAAAAAATTACAGAGGCTCTGAAAACAGAAGGCTTTGGCATTCTTACAGAAATTGATATCAAAGCCACACTAAAGAAAAAGCTTGATGTGGATTTTTATAATTATAAAATCCTTGGGGCTTGCAATCCACCATTTGCCTACAAAGCCTTACTCGCAGAAGATAAAATTGGAACCATGCTGCCCTGTAATGTTATTGTTCAGGAAAAATTAGCAGGACAGATAGAGGTTTCTGCCGTTGACCCTGCAGCCTCAATGCAGGCAGTAGAAAATGAAGAACTAGTTGACATAGCCACGGAAATAAGAGCACGGTTGCAAAAAGTCATTGAGGAGTTGTAGAATTTAATTCACTTACATTGAATAGAAACTTTTAATAAATAGAATCATGATCGATTCCTCACCCACGTTTAACCCGGTTTATGCATTGGAGAAACGTAATGAGTTTTAAAGTGGAATAAATCAGACATTTAAAGAATGTTAGCATAGCGTTTTCCCTGAGCCAATGTCGAAGGGTTCTGGTGATTGAGTTTAAATGGGTGTAGCCTGTGCTGAGCTAGACGAAGTATACTGATTTGAAGCAATTTAGCTACGACCCCGATAAAATCGGGAGATTTTCTAATGAATAAAGCGGGTTTAAAATACCTCCATGCATTTGAAAAAGTAGCCGAAATAGTACATTCATTTTTTGCAGATATCGTCATGAACGAACCATAAAGTTCTTATAAGTAGGAGATTTTCAAAAGTTGCTGTCCGCAAAGGGGGAATTACAAGGTTGATATTGAAATCCATTTGAAAATCGGCATTTCAAAAATTATCGCCTTTACATAAGGAATGATTTTTTATGATAACATTCAGAAAGAATTCATACAGAAAGAATTCATATTTCCCAAAAACAAAAAATGGCATGATTGGTTTTACTCCCATTATAGCATTTAAAATTACGACTAACAAAGGTGCTAGTCGTATCAATAACCTGGATGGTTTCCTACCGGTTTTGTTAGACCTCGTTTTGCTTTTGGGTTTCACATTTAGACACAAGTTTAAACCTTAAATTTATATGTAATGGAATTAATTATCGGAAGTATAGGACTAATTATATTTTTCATTTATTCATTACTCCATTTCAATAATCTAGGTAATGAAGAAAGACCTGACAATAAACTTGGACTTCAAAATTACTATCTCACAAAGAGAGATAATTTTACCGTAAAACGAAGTCGTAATAGGCTCAACCTATTTCGTGTACCGGCCAAAATAGTGCAATTATTTAAAAACAGATTGAATAATCTCGAAAGGTATAAATAATATAGAGAGTAGTATCGCATTGGTTTATAAAGCAGGCGTGAGATATTTTTTAGACATTATTGAGGTCTTCCAAATAAATCGGATAGATTAAAAATAGAGCAAACTAGTTTTGATTTAAAACGAACAATTTGTGTTTGTAACGATGAATCGCGATTAAAGTTGATAAAGGCAGTGAATTCGTTAATAAAGCTCCGGACAAATGGAGCCAATACTTTCTGAAAAATAAATAAGCTTGGATTCTCTACTATTGATATTCAGTTGTCTTGTTTTTGGGAAAGGGTCTTAAATTCCCTGTTCCCCTTGGTATCGGCCATGGTTTTTGCCTTTTCAAGGATATGGAAATTTTCTTTTTAGGAGAAGCCAAGCCAAAAAAAATCTCTGTCTCGTCTTGCTGCAATACCATGTGATCAGAGCAAAGGCCGACGGCACTTTCTCCTGAGCAAATGCAATAAAAAAATGAAAGAATTAGACCTATCGTTGTCGAAGCGTAAGGATATCTAAAAGGAAACCGTCAAGATTTCCTTTTTTGGGTTAGCTATAAGGCACTAAGGTTTGAATATTGCCGTCCTCGTTATAATGTATTTGAGCCACTTTTACACTTCTTAGGTGCGTAACACCCTCAGATAAGCTAGAATCATGGTAGAATAAATACCATTTGCCTTCTACCTCACAGATAGAATGATGCGAGGTCCAGCCCACCACAGGCTCCAATACTTTACCAGCGTAGATAAATGGACCATAGGGATTATCACCTACAGCATAGCAGATAAAATGACTATCACCTGTGGAATATGAGAAATAGTATTTCCCATTGTATTTATGCATCCATGCGGCTTCAAAAAACCTTCTATCGATATCTCCCTGAAGCAATGGCTGTCCATTTTCATCTAGAATCACAAGGTCTTTGGCTTCATGAACAAACTCCAGCAGGTCATCAGTCATTTTCGCTACTTTAGGGCAAAGAGCTGGTTCATTGTCTGCTGGTAAATGAGCAAAAGGGCTTTCAGCTTGCGATGCATTGAATTTGCCTTCTCTCCAACGCTGCAATTGCCCTCCCCAGATTCCACCGAAATACATGTAGTATTCGCCATCGTCATCTTTAAAAACGGCAGGATCAATGGAAAAACTATCTTTGATAGCTTCAGGCTGTGGTGTAAAAGGCCCAATAGGCGAATCGCTTACCGCTACACCTATTTTAAAGATTCCATCATAACCTTTGGCGGGAAAAAACAAATAGTATTTGCCATCTTTTTCATTGGCATCTGGTGCCCACATCTGCTTATCTGCCCAAGGTACCTCATTTACATGCAAGGCCACACCATTGTCTACAGCTTCACCGTCCACCTTATCCATGGAAATAACATGGTAGTCTTCCATAGCAAAGTGACTTCCCAAATCATCAAAGGCCTCTCCAGCATCGACATCATGTGATGGGTAAATGTAGATTTTGCCATTAAATACATGTGCAGAGGGGTCTGCCGTATAAATGTTTTTGATTAATGGCTGGGAAATCGCTTTTTCATTTAACTCTTTAAAATCAATATGTTCTATGCTATTTTCTGGCATTTCGATAATAGGTAATTTTAATTTTCTTGTCTTCTGATTTTTAATTCTGATTCTAGTTTCAACTCCATGGCTTTGTTTATTTTATAGAAAAATAAGAGCCCTACAGCCATCAAAAATGGAACCGCTGGGAAAATACTCACCAGCATTTTGATGCCGTTTATGGTTTCGGCAGACTGCTCACTACTCGACTGAGGTACGTAGTTAAAGATTCCTAAAATTAGCGTTAGCAAGGAGCTACCAATGCTTAAGCCACCTTTCAGACCTACCATCATGGCAGAGAAAATAATGGCCGTGGCTCTACGATTATTTAGCCATTCTGAATAATCCGCTACGTCGGCTATCATGGTCCATAAAATAGGGGTACTAATGCCATAGAAAAACATATGTAAAATCTGAGAACCAAATATGAGACCTACAGACTGCGGCGGAAAGAAGTAAAATACTATAATGAATAAAGTAGAGACAAGGAGCGATGCTCCAAATACATTTCTTTTTCCATACTTATCTGCCAATGTTTTGGATAGCATGATACCTATAAGGCCGATTAAAATACCTCCACCGTTAAAAACACCAAGACCCATAGAAATGTCATTTTCAAAGGCGGGCAAATACGGTTTTAATGGAGCTAAAAAGCCAGTTAAGGCGTCTTGACTAACATAGTTTTCAAAATAATACACATAAGACCCGCCTTTAAGGGCCAGCGTGATGAAAACCAAAGTAGTAACTATCAGCATGATGATCCATGGGATGTTTTTAAATAAATCTCCCAAATCTTCTTTCAAAGTGGATTTCTGCTCTGGCTTCGGCACTACTCTTTCTTTGGTGGTTAAGAAGGTAATCAGAAGCATTATAGTACCAACAATGGCCAATATGGTCATTACTTTTTCGATACCTAGGGCTTTATCGCCATCACCAGCTTTTAAGATGAGGTTATACATAAACACCTGCACAAAAAACTGCGAGAACATCACCGCAACAAAACGATAGGCTGACATACTGTTACGCTCCGCCATATCACCAGTGATTACCCCACTTAAAGCGGAGTAAGGAAGGTTATTGGCAGCATAAAGAAGCAATAATAAACTATAGGTGATAACCGCATAAATGACTTTCCCTTTATAAGAAAAATCAGGAGTACTAAAGGCTAATAATGCTGCTAAACCGAGCGGTATGGCCGTCCACAAAATCCAAGGCCTAAATTTACCCCAGCGAGTACTGGTGCGGTCTGCTACGGCCCCCATCACTGGGTTAAACACAAAAGCGGCAAAAAGACCCACAAAAAGAGTCACCAAGGTGGCATCTTCAGGTTTTAGACCATAAATATCTGTATAGAAATAAGCCAGGTAGGTCACTAGTGTTTGAAACACCAGATTAGCAGCCAAATCTCCCAGACTATAGCCTACTTTTTCTAAAACAGAAAGTTTTTGAGATTGATTACTCATAAAAGCTCAACGGTTAAAGGGTTCTAATTTTTAAGATTCATAACTGAAAAATATGCCTTTTTAGGCTCGTAGTTTCTATCAAAAAGCAATGGATAGTTAGTTCTACCTTTGATAGGAAAACCATTTAACCAAGAGTGCCCGTCATTTATGCCCCAAAAGGTTACACGGCTGATGTTATCTTTGTATTTCAAAAACAGCTTGAATAAATCTTCGTATTTATTTGCTAGTTTTTGGTCTATTTCCGCTGGCAATCCTGAAGTATAAGGATTCATCTTTTCGCTTCCTTCAAAATTTTGGTTCACATCTGCACCTTGCAAATCCCAAGGGTTAGGGAGTACAGTCAAATCTAGTTCAGTAAATGCAATTTTGATACCTAGGGCTGCATAATCTTTTATGGCATCTTCTATTTCTGCCAAATCTAAAGTATTGATGCTCCAGTGTCCCTGTATACCTACACCGTCAATTTTGACACCCTCACTTTGGAGTTTTTTAATCAATTTTATCGCCCCTTTGCGTTTAGCAGCCTGCTCAATATTGTAATCATTATAGTATAATTCAGCTTTAGGGTCGGCTTTTGCAGCCAGTACGAATGCATCTTTAATAAAGTCTTCTCCCAGCGTTTTCGAAAAGACCGATTCACGTAGCGTACCGTCTTCATTAAGGGCTTCGTTTACTACATCCCAACTATCAATTTTACCTGCATATCTTCCTACCACTGTAGCGATGTGCTCTTCCATAAAACCTTTTACCTGCTCTGCGTTAGTCATTTCACTTACAAAACTAGGAAGCTGCGAATGCCATATCAATGTATGACCTACCACAAACATCTTATTGTCCTTACCATAGTTCACGTATTTATCAGAAAGTTCAAAATTGTATTTGTCTATCGCAGGGTGAATCACCTCTGCTTTCATGATATTTTCTGGTGTGATAGCGTTAAACTGTCCTTTGATTATTACATCAGCTTTGGCGTCTTTTTGGAGAATGTGCGGAGTTCCTAATGCTGTACCCATCAAAAAGTCATCTTTGTAGGAGTCCTTTAAATTTTTGGGTAATACTTGAGAGCATGAGTACATTGCCACCAAGCAAAGGCATGATAATGTGCTTAAATGAAGGTTTTTCATAAGTTTGAATAGTTACTGCTTATTTAGAAATATAATTTAGATAGGTTTTATTAGATGAATTACAATGTTTTACTTATTGACTTTTTGATAAACAACTGCCTTTCATGTTGTTAGAAAAGAAAATTCCAAAATTAAAATTTAATGTGAAAGTTCTTTTCTGTTTTAAGTGTCAATATAACACTTATTATTTAATTCATACTACTATGCCAATATTTAATGATAGTTTTAGAATACTGATAGCTATTATCTACACCTAGCGTTTCATTGAATTTCAACAGCTTTAAGAGATGGTGTCTATCTTGTAGCAATTAACGGATCAAGAACAAAAGTTGGGGGTAGCTATGAAATTCTGAATTTTGAGAAAACTTAAAAAGTCAAGATTTGGCAGAATTAGCAAAGCTATTATGACCTGAATTGTTAGTGGATAATTCCAATCCGATAAAGGTCGACAAGGACTGAAATTCTGCGAATTTATTAAGGCGAGAAGTTGGAGACCTCAGAGGAATTATCAAAACCAAACTTCATTCAAAAGGCTTCTATGATGAAATAACCATCCAAGACTTTCCGATTCATAATTACAAAGTGTTCCTTCACGTCAAACGTCGTAAATGGACGGATTTGGAAACAGGAATGAGCGTAACAAGAAATCGGAAAATACGAGGAGTTCGAATTTCAGTATGACGAAAAAGATAATTACTTTAATCAGTTTATAGAAAGCGAGTTCCCCCTTTTCACTTTTGATGTTTTGTTTCTTTCTAAGAATAATTTAGTGGCCATGAGGTCTAATTTCCAAAACAAAGTTTCTAAAATAGATGTTGAATCTGATGAAGAGAACAAACCAACGCTCCGAACTATTTCTGAGCTAGTAGGTGGCCAATGGACGGTAAAAAGAGAAGAAGAATATGCTTATTGGGAGTAGATCTGCACAAATATACTTTCTAACATTCTCGGAAGTTAAAATGCCGTTTTCATTCCAATATTTTTTACCTGTATATTTCTCCTTTTCGTCATAAAAGTAGCTGTAATTTATATACAAATCTCCTGTTAGGCTGTAGTAGTCATGTCTGCTGACATTGCCATTCTCATGATATTCATAGCCTTCTTTTAGGCGGTATGAGCTCTCATCTTTCATACTCTTTAACTATTTGCCCTTTGGTGTTATACTCGTACTTGGTATATGTATTAAAAGTGGCGGTATAGATTCGGACTACATTTACTTTTTTCTGTAAAATATTATTACTGTCGTAAATAAAGACGTCAGATTCTCCATCTCTTTTTATTTCTGCCAAAAGGCCAGAATCATCATAAATGTACATGGTTTGGCTTTCTCCTAAATTATCAGAAGAGTAAATGACATAACTTATTTGACCATCTGGTCTAAAGAATGTTTCATATTTAAAGGCGGACTCCCCATTATATAAAAAATGGTAAAGTATTTCATTTTCTCCTTCATAGGCATGAATTTGCTCTGAATGGCTAGCCGCATCTTGTTCTACTTCTTTTGTTAATCTCCCTTCTTTATCAAACTCCTGAATTAGTAGAAAATCTGCATCATTTAATTTGGTTTCCGTAGTTCTGAAAAGCTCGCCAGTAGCGTGGTGCTCATACTCTATTTTGCCAGTCTCTGTACCCTGATAGGAAACTATGGTTTTTAGATTTTAGTACCTTCATAAGTATTCTGATAAGTGTAGGTATATGCTGTAACAGCAGAATTTATAAAAGAGTAATTGGTTTTATTTAGGAACTCATCAAACTCATAAATTTCATCTGTATTTACAGAACCATAATTCAATTTTGTCTCCTGCTGAATGACACACTTTTCCTGATAATTCTTTAATGGTTCTATCTCTTGATTTTTTGAGCAGGAGAACGTAGCTAGGGCTAGGATAGCCAAGAATTTAAGTTGCATGGAGGTTTTGTGAATTTAAAGCTATTTGAATATTTTATTGAGAACGACTTACGATTTTGGCAGCGTGAGTTTTGATAATTACAAGGTCACTTAATCATTATATATTCTGTAATAATAAATACCGCAGTGTCCCTTTTCGTAGACACTGCAGTGGGGAAAGTTTTGGCATCGTACGATTTGACAATTAAAAGTTATCAGAATATAAAGGTAGAAATTCATAAAAGACCCCTTATAGAAGGCACTGTGGTCGAGAGAATATTCTATTCTTCCTTCATCTGTAACTCTCTCAAACCCTCAATGTCACTTTCTTCAATTTCAAAAATTAGAATATAAGAAACTCTTCTTCCATTTACTTTAATCGGTTTATCTAAATCAACTGCCTCAGCACCACGAGCTCCCGGGAGGGCGAGAAGGAAATCAAATTCCGGAATAGTGTTAGTGCAGGGCATCTCATAAAATCAACCTTTGCAGGTTATACTAAATATTTCACTCCCATTTAATCTTAGTGCTAAAGAATCATTTGCGTAAGGTGAGAAAAAGTTGAAATATTTCACACCTCGGGTAATATTTCCGACATAATCAAACGACTCTCCTCCTTTTAACTAAAAACTATAATTATCTATTTTTTCACCATTACTATATGAAAGAAATTCAATTTCATGGTTCGTATTGTTCTCGACATGTATATTTTGCAAGGAAGGGAAAATCCCATCGGTACAGGAAAAGAATATCAAACTAATAATAAGAAGAGAGGCTATTATTAAAAGGTTACTATATTTCATTTATCTATTTACTTTACTAAGCCCGCTGTGCGAGGTCTTCCTGACCTCGTATTGGTATTGATAGGTCTTCTGACCTATATGATGATTTCTACGATTGTTCAATATCCAAATGGCTCAGCTGCAATTTATGCAAATCTAAAGCTTGGTTGTTTTGGGGAATAGAATTTGTGTAAAGAAAATACCGCAGTGCCCCTTTTCGTAGACACTGCGGTGGGGAAGTAAATTATTTAGAAACAAATCTCTCCAAGGGAATCAGGAGGTAAAAAAGTAGTAATATCAAAAATGCTACTTCTTGTTTCATAGGATGTTGTATCTAGTCTTATAATTTGGGCTAGCTTCTCCGATTCTAGCCTAAGCTGAAGTGACTTATTATAATAGAGACTATATTCTCTACCCATTTCTTTTAATCTTAGTTTTTCTTTGTAGATCAATAAAGAATCTAATTCATGTTTTGCATGATATTTTATTTCTCTAAAATCATCTTCATTTTCGCTATAATTTACCGTAATCCAGTCGGATCCATCTATCCAGTTAAATCTCCAAGTACCTCAGCTGAGTCTCCTGAAAGGGACTCTGCTGCATATTCCATAAATTTTTCAAAAGCTAAATAATAAGTCTAAAAACCATCCTATACCTCTCCCGCTTTAGGGGGAGAACATTGCCTTCTTTTCTTCTCGTTTTACCTTTGTTGCCATGTGCTAAAGGTGAGACTTTCTATTTTTATAGCTTTCACCATGTAAGGCCGTTTTGTCCCCGTTGGGAGACAATGCTGGGGGGGAACATTACAATATAATCAACCTAAATTCTCCTAATAACCAATATATGTTTCAATTTCCGATGGTAATTCAGAAAGGATTGGGTTTTTCATTTTACTTAAATATACAACCCCCCAAGTGCTAGGTACATCTATCTTTACTTCTTTATTTATTGTATCTTTTACAATATAAGGTCTACTGAAAATTGTATACACTATCGTATCTTTTTTTACCTCAATAATTTTATAACTTCCCCAAGACGTTATTAACTTATTACCCCAACCAACTCTTAAATAGTCGTTGAATGGCGAATACAAAGTGTCATTTCGAAAATGAAAACTTGCTAACCTGCCGTAAAGAGTTAATTCATATGCCGCATGTGCCTTGGTAAAATCACCTTTGGAATAGTCATAGCTATAAACTTTCCAATACCCATTTTGCAATTTTAAGTACGCTAATAGGCTATTAAAGTTTGGAAGAATCAATATATAGAAAAATGAAACTAATCCCCGTAATCTTTGATACTCGTGTCATATTTTCAATAATCTTCGTTTGAAATCCATGTTCCATTAAATAAAATTTCAAGAGAGTAATTTTGAATTATCTCCCTCTCGTAAGCAGGATAATAATAAATACCGCAGTGTCCCTTTTAGCAGACACTTCGGAGGGAAAATATCTCATAAACTGAGTACTATATAATATCCTGCTCCTTTATTTCTATTCCCGTGATTTTTTCTTTTTTGATTGCTCTCATTAAGGTTTCAGAAATGAAAAACTCAGTATTTCTATTAAGGTAAGGAAGGTAGAACAAATCGTACTCAGGGAAGGCATTATTTAAAACAACCTTTTCCAACTTAAAGCCACCTTTTTTGTGATATTTCTGATAGTCTTCATATGATTTTATCGAAATAAGAGGATTGTCTTCCAGTCTAAAAAGCACTTTACTTTTGTTGAAATCAAACCATTCAAAATAGTTAGCCTTAGGGTGAAACCAAAAATACTTCATAAAAAAGTCACCAACCTTTAGTTTTCCAGAGTAAAATCGATGTTCCATAAGGTTAAACTTTTCCAATAATTCTTTGAATTTCGGGCTTACCAACATACCATTACAGTTAATATTAGGGATATCCACTAAGTCTGTTTTTTTTCCTTTTTCTGTTAGTTCAAACTTAATACGTGGTTTCCAATTCGGAAATTCATCATTCCTTAATTTACCATGATAGTTTGGAAGGCTTTCTAATTGTTTAATATATGGTATCCCTTTAATAAAATCTAAATCCCATAATTCTGAAGTTTGACCAAACGCAACTCCAACATCTTTCCTTTTCAGTGAGCGGTTTAATAAGTAATATCTCATAAGCTAAATGTCAAATCATTAATTTTTCCAGAGGTGGTATTTACAGTTTCAATTATTACTTCAACAGCTTTTTCCAATTTTTGTTTATCCGTCAAGTGAGATAAATCAACACTAATTTCATCAATCAAACTGGTCACCTGAGCTGTATAATTCGGGTGACTGCCTAAATGCCTTGCATTAGAAAGCGGTAGCAAATTAACTAATTTATTAAAATCAAAACCTTGGTCTATGGCATTCCTTAGTACAACATTACTCTGAATTAATTCTTTAGGTATAATATGGTGAGCTTGCCAAGCCTCAGTAAGAGCCAATCCTGCAGCTAGAATAGCCAAGAATTTAAGTTGCATGGAGGTTTTGTGAAATTAAAACTATTTGAATATTTTATTGAGAACGACTTACGAGTTTTGAAGCGTGAGTTTTGATAATTACAAGGTCACTTAATCATTATATTCTGTAATAATAAATACCGCAGTGTCCCTTTTAGGAGACACTGCTGAGGGGAATATAATCAACCTAAATTCTCCTAATAACCAATATAAGTTTCAATTTCAGATGGTAATTCATGCAAGATAGGGTTTTTCATTTTCGTCATATAAAGAACTTCCCATGCATTTGGAACGTCGGTTTTTATCTCTCTGTCAATCGTATCTTTAATTATATATGGCCTGCTGAAAATTGCATAGACAATAGTATCCTTTTTTACATCAATTATCTTAAAACTACCCCAAGGAGTTTTTAACCTATTGCCCCATGAAATTCTCAAATAATCATCATTAGGAGAAAAAAGCGTATCATTTCTAAAATGGAAACTAGTAACTTCACCATTTAAAGTCATTTTATTAGCCTTGAATGGTTTAGTATATTCACCCTTGGTAAAGTCATAACTAAATACTTGCCAGTAACCACTTTGTAGCTGAAAATATGCATGAATAGCATTAAGGTTAGGACTTACCATAATAATAACGATACTTAGGATTATACTAATCCCCGTAATTTTTGATACTCGTGTCATACTTTAAATAATCTTCGTTTGAAATCCATGTTTCATTAAATCTAATTTCTAATCCATAATCTTTAATGGTTTCCCTGCTACCCGCTGGATATGTGTAAGTTAACCTGATTCTGTCACTCGTTTTGGTGCTGACTAAGCCCATATTATGAATAAGAACAGCCTCGGCGGTGTTGGTTCTCCCTTGTTCGTTGTAATGATGAAGTAATCGTTGACCGACACCAACAATCGTTGACATCTGTTTTGCATCAGTGCAATTAACAAAATTGGGGTTTTCAACCTCCTTCATATAAACTAATGCGTGCGTCAAAAAGCTTTTCGGAACCTTATCAATATTATTTTGTCTGTGCTGGTTCTCATATAACAAGGTACTTAACAAATTAAATTTTTGAGAAAGACTTTCATTAATTCCGCCGTTTCTATTGATATATATGTTTTCACCAATAGTAAAAGCAGGATTTACAGAAGCTAGTTTATCCGCTGTGCGAGGTCTTCCTGACCTCGTATTGGTGTTGATAGGTCTTATGACCTATATGATGAATTCTACCACTGGTCAATATCCAAAGGGTACACTAAAAACGTCTACACCAATCTACAACAGTAAATGTTAGAAAATGAATACCACCTTAATTTGATATCCTCCTTTCGTTTGACTTTGAATCATGATTGTAATATAAGAAATTCCTTAATATCGGTCTGGAAGACCGCCTGCCACACGTACAAGGTCGGAAGACCTTGCACAGCGAGGGCTTTCTGCCAAATAAATTTGATTGTTTAAAGTCATCAGTTCTTCATTTGGGTCTAGTCCTTCACCTATTAGTGCGTCTAGTACCGTTAAAGCTAAATTTCCTCCTGCATCGCAATTGCGGTCTTCTTCACCTTGTGAGCATGGACTTACTAACTGCTTAAGGTTGGTATATGTTTGAAACATCTCATTAGCTATGTCATGATCATTTTCAATAAGATCTGTTAATGCAGAGGTTAGCTCTTCTTTTTCCGCCGTTGAAAGACTTGGGTCTGTGTAAGCTTGTGTAAAGCTACATGCTGATATTTCCAAATAGTTTAGATTATTATGATTTCCTGGGGTAGAATAATTCTTCTGATTCCGATAAAAAAGGTCAGGATCTGCTGGTGAGGTTATGGCTCCATGTCCTGATGATGGTAAATTTTCCTTTAACGTGTTTTGAAAAATTCGTTCATAAAGTGGATCAAGTATATGGTTTAGCACGACTAGTTAAATGGCATGAAGAGGTAAGGCAGGCAGGCTTTAAATCCTTTAATTCTATCGCTCGAACATTTGAGCATCATTACAGAACTATTCTTAATTATTTTGATAACAGAAGTACCAATGCTTCAGCAGAATCTTTCAATGCGAAAATCAAAGCTTTTAGATCTAGGTTTAGAGGTGTCAGGAGTATTGAATTCTCCCTTTTTAGACTATGTCAAATTTATGCTTAAAGAACTCATCCCCCAGATTTTGCTCTTGACCCATGAGATCTTCGTAATCAAACCCGACTCCCGATCCTCAGTAAATAATATGCTATTAAATAAGTTTTTGAAAAATCAAAAAGATGTCATTTACCCTGATTGTGTTGCCTAAAACAAACAAGGTTAAACTTATTTCCACCTACTTGTCATACTCTTGTATTGTTTGGAATCAAGAATGTCTTCCCTTTAATTTAAAAGCTAAACTCAAATCCGCCCATCAGACTAAAAGGTAAACCAGGCCTTAAACCAGAAGGAACACGTGAAACTAGATAGTGATTATTAAACACATTGTTGATGTTCACGTTAAGTTGCAATTTCTCATTCAATTGATACTTGGTAGCAAAGTCCGAGACAAAGTAAGCTTTTACCAAGCTCTCTATTGGTATTTCACCCGATCCAGCGATAGTACGAATAGCTCCGTTGTATCGACCCGTCAGTTGAGCTGTAAATTGGTTAATCTCAATACCAATAGTCGTAAAAAACTGATGAACCGGAATATAAGGAAGTTGGTCACCATATGTAACTTTTCCCCAAATCTCCTCAGAACTCGAAAAGTCACTAAGGAACTTAGAGTTTGTTTGGGTATAGCTGAATTCCAAAGGAATAATGACATCTTTATTTTGGCCAACTTTCAAACTATAATTTACCATGGCTTCAATACCATTAACCCTGACAGCTCCTGCATTAAAAAGCGTTAGCGATCCAGTACCTCCACTTGCTGCTAAATCACTCCCAAGAAGGTTGCTGTAATTATTATTAAAGCCTACCAATTCACCGTAGAAGCCATTTTTGGAAACTCTAATTCCCAACTCTGTGTTGATACTGGACTCAGGTAAACTGCCCTCATCAACCCCTGGAGGGGAAAAACCTTTATGTACTCCTGAAAACACTGCGATCGCTTCATTAGGTTTGAAGTTTACGCCTATCCCAGGAATAAACTGGTCAACATTGTTTTCTTTCGTTTTTAAATCTTGCCCATTTCTTTCGACATCCGACTTGCCAAAGTCCTCGAGACCAAGTTTGATGTTTTCATATCTCACTCCAGGAGCAATAGTGAGTTTTTTTGATAAGGTAAATCTGTATAAAATATGACTTGAAGCAGCATTGGCAAAACTAATGCGATTGGCATCTGTACCTTGAACACCAGGATTTGTCAAACTAAGATTACCCTCATTCATTTGATAGCCATCTACCCATTGAAACCTATCTTCTTCGTCGTAATGTACCCGTGCTCCAATTTCTAAATCATGGCTGATCTTATTTGTGCTCCAATGTTTATCCAACTTAGTCTGAACCCCTTGAGCAACATATTTCCTATTGTTGTTTTTAAGCAATAGAGTATTTACAGGAGAGTCTGCTCCTCTTAAATACCCAAAAGCAATTTCATTTGACGCTGTATTGTTTAAGATTGAGGCAATTCCAGTTTTGGTACCATTCACAACAACATCATTGAGTTTATACCAATTTCTAGAAAACGTATTTCTATAGGCCACTGTGGTAATTCTAAAAGAATTGCCCAAATCGATGGTATGTGTAGCCATCAACTGAAAATGTTCCGCTTTCATCTCATCATTAGCTGATGCCGCATAACGAATGAATGGATTAAGCTCAAAATCTTTTGTGGTTAAACCAAGATAAGTTTCATCTGAAAGTTCATTAGAATATTGGGCTTTAAGCTCAATCGATTGTGAATTAGTCTTATGCTCCTTTGTGTTGAATCTAATTTTTGTTAGAATATCACTCTTATTAAAACCTGTATTTCTTTCGCCAACAGGAAGTTCTTTGAAACCATTTGATCCTTGATTATAACCTTCCAATACATAAGAAAACTGCCCAAATTTCTGGCCGAATCTCAAACTCAAATTCCTATTTCCAAAACTTCCGTAGTTAGCTTTTACCTTTCCAGCAGATTTACTGTTTGGAATAGGAGCTGAAACCATATTAATTGCCCCTCCGGTTGTAAAAGGCCCGAATTCTATTTGACTAGATCCTTTAAGAACCTCTACTGCATTCATTCGCTGAGCCATAGGAAAATAATAAGCCGCTGGGGCACTATATGGAGCGGGAGCAATTAATACACCATCTTCCATGATTGTTATTTTTGCACTTCTTTCTGCTGAAACTCCTCTAAGACTAATGTTCGGCCTCAACCCGAACCCATCTTCGTCATAAGAATTAACTCCTGGAACCTTTGCAAGCATTCTTGCTATATCTGTGTGACCTTGTTTGGCTATTTCTTGGGAAGATAAGAAATAAGCCGAACCTGTTCTGTTTATTGTATTTGCTTTACTTCCAAAAAACATATTCGCTGAAATGATCACTTCATTTAAGTCAATAATTGAAGTGTCGATACTAGATACTATCTCAGTGGGAATTTCTTGTGCTTTTGCAGAAGCAAAAATTAATGTGCTTAAGAGTAAAAAGTAGAATCCTATATTTTTCATTGGTTTTATTTAGATCAATTACAAATAAGGCACAAATGTAGAGCAGAGACGTTAAACTTTCAAAACTATTTAGAATTATTTTAAATAACAGCAGTCAAAGTCGATAATGGGCTCATAAGTAGCATCTTAATAAAATCGAGAGAGATAATAAATTATTGAAATTATACAATTAGTGCTTAGGACACCTTTTATAAAACTTACTTTTCTTAATTGTAGACCTAACAGCATTTTTTAGGCAAGCAGTAGTCGTTGTCACAAAACTTGATATCAAAAGGAGAAAGGCCGACTTGAACGTTTGAAAATTCTTACAATATGTTATTCAATGCTGCCACTTATAATTGGGTCATAAATCTTACTCCAAAAGTCTCTCAACATATTTGATTACCTTAATTTACGCAGTACCATCCCCTCTATTTATGATCTTGCTTTCTACCACCTACTATGTTAAAGGCATAGACAGCAACTTATTTATAACCCTTTTAATAACCCTTCGGTCAAAACCTTAGTCCATGTTCAGTTTTTAATCAGTTAAAAAACTTCACTTTACCCCTATTTTATATGATTTTTGAGATGTTCTATTCTTATGAAGTGTCATTAAAGAAAACCGAGCTAGCAACGATTATTTATTTGACCTCACAGAGACCGTGATTTCAGAATATATGAATCCTCCCTTCTGAGAAAATGGAAACGTTAAAGTACATGAATATTTAAATTTCCTAGAACAGTTTAATTCATGCTTTTAAGATAAGAATGAGCTTTAAGAACAATATTAAGTATTAAAAGAATAGATTGAATAAATGTTAAAACGGGAGGGACTACCCTCTCTTTTTTTTGCATTTAACAAAAAGTATGATTTCAAAAAAGAGATTTCAAATATTGGCTTTGATTTTTGGTACGGTGGTTATTAATTACCTAGACAGGACTAATATTTCTGTGGCAGCATCTGCCATGACAGATTCCCTAGAATTAAGCAAAGTCCAGATGGGGCTCATTTTTTCAGCATTCGGCTGGACTTATGTCACCCTTCAGATTCCGGGTGGAATTTTAGTGGATAAAGTACGTCCAAGGTTATTATATAGCATAATGTTACTCTTATGGTCTATTGTCACCGTTTTACAATCTTTAGTAAGCTCCTTTGCCGCACTTATAGGGCTAAGAGCGGCTATTGGAGTTTTTGAGGCTCCTTCCTACCCTTGTAATAACTCCATCGTGAGTAGCTGGTTTCCAGAAAGTGAACGAGCGTCTGCCATTGCCATTTATACTTCTGGCCAATACATCGGCCTTGCTTTTTTATACCCTGTGCTAGCTACCGTACAAGCTTATTTTGGATGGCGAGGACTATTTGTCATTTCAGGAATCATAGGCATAATTTGGGCCATAGTTTGGTATGTTTTATACCGCGACCCTGACAAACACAAAAGTATTACCCCAGAAGAATTGGCTTTAATTAAAGAAGGAGGAGGAATTCATAGAGAAAACAAAAGCGAACCATGGAACTGGTCAGATTTGGCCAAGGCCTTTCAGCATAAAAAACTTTGGGGATTATATATCACTCAATTTTGCATGGGTTCAGTCACTATTTTCTTTTTGACATGGTTTCCTACCTATTTGGTAGAGTTTAGAGGTTTAAACTTTATCAAATCAGGCTTTTTGGCATCCATTCCTTTTCTAGCGGCATTTTGCGGTATACTGCTTTCTGGCTTTACCTCAGATTTACTTATCAAGAAAGGCTTATCCAATGAACTAGCCAGAAAAACACCTGTGCTTGTTGGCCTTTTATTATCCATGTGTATTATAGGAGCAAACTATACAGACAGTACGCCTTTAATTATCCTTTTTCTTACGATTGCCTTTTTCGGTAACGGCCTTTCATCAATAAGCTGGATTTTTGTTTCACTCATTGCACCGAAACATCTGATTGGCTTAGTGGGAGGTGTGTTTAATCTTATTGGTGGCTTATCAGCTGTGGTCATACCTATTGCCATAGGATATTTTGTAGATGGCGGAGACTTTGCACCTGCCTTGGCACTCATTTCGGGACTATGTATTTTGGGCTTTATATCTTTACTTTTTATAGTAGGTAAAGTTCAAAGAATAGAAATTTAAACCTTTATTTAATTCAATGAAAATCACTAAAGTTGTATGCTTCCCTACCAACATTGGCGGTAGAAGCTCACTCATTATCAAAGTACTCACTGATTCTGGTATTTACGGATGGGGAACTTCTGGCTTAACAGGAAGAGAGTTTGCGGTCATGGGTGCCATTAAACACTTTGAAGCCGCTATTATTGGCAAAGACCCATTCCAAATTGGAGCCATTTGGCAAGACCTATATCGCGGACAGTATTTTGAAGGAGGCCGTGTTCTTACAGCAGCTATTTCTGCTATCGATATCGCTCTTTACGACATCAAAGGAAAAGCCCTTGGCGTTCCTGTCTATGAGCTTTTAGGAGGAAAACAACGAGACTATGTTGACTGCTTTGCTTCCTTAAGGTTTACCAACAAGGAAGAATTGATGACTATGGGCAAATCCTTGGTCAAAGAAGGCTGGAATGTATTAAGACTAGCTCCTGCAGAGTTTGAAGCTGAAGGCGACGGCTCCATTTTTGAACCAAGAGAATCTATCAGTAAAATGGCAGAATGGATGATAGCATTAAGAAAGGAGATTGGCACATCTGTAACACTAGGAATAGATTATCATCATCGTCTTTCACCTGTAGAAACCGTTTCTTTTATGAACAGAATGCCGAAAGGTACACTTGATTTTATAGAAGAGCCTATTCGCGATGAATCGCCGGAGGCTTATGAAAGCTTACGCAAAATGATAGATATACCATTTGCCATCGGCGAGGAGTTTGCTAGCAAATGGCAATTTCAACCTTTTATAGAAAGAGGAATTACACAATACGCTAGAATTGACGTTTGTAACGTGGGAGGTTTAACCGAGTCTATGAAAGTTGCCGCTATGGCTGAGACGCATTATATAGACCTAATGCCCCATAATCCACTTGGCCCCATCTGCACTGCAGCTACTATTCATTTAGCAGCGGCTTGCCCAAACTTTGCTTTTTTAGAAGAAATTCATACGCCGGTGGCGAATCCTGGCTTTGATGACCCTAATTTTTATCCTGTACAGCCTGTTTTAGAAGGTTCCAGATACGCTATTCCAACTTCCCCTGGCTTAGGTGTAGAATTCAACGAAGAACTATCCTTAAGCTCAGAATTTGTCATGATGGATATACCGAGATTGAAGAAAAGAGACGGCTCTTACACCAACTGGTAAGAGCCATTTTTAGATTTATTAGCGAAGCATTTATGCAAAATATAAGTGCTTCGCTTTTTTCTTTCAACGGATTAAAAGCTATTCCCCAAAGCAATCAATACTACACCCGTTATCATGGCAGCCAATCCCATGTATAAAAATCGCTTTGCTACTCCACTGGCAGATTGCCATTCGCCGGTAACTAGTCCACTAAACATGGCCACACCCACACTCACGGCGTTATAAATGGCGTAACCTACCGTTCCACCTATCTTACCCAGCAAATAAGCAGAATAAGCAAAAGCTACTCCGGCCACAAAATTCAAAACCGCCATAATAGACGCCAGCCCAATATTTTTTCCTAAAGCTGCTGTACTAAATTTACCCCAAAGGTTCTTTTTACTTAACTGAATAATGAAGTAAGGAATTACAAAAAGAGCTCCTGAAAGATAAATGATAAGCATAATTACCACAGATGCTACCCAAGAGGCGTTTCCCTGAGCCTCACTGGCTTGACTTATTACTTCACCTCCTACGGCATTGGCATAACTAAAACCCGTTGCCAATAAGCCTCCAATAATAGCAATTACAATACCCGCAAACATGTTTTTCTTCCCAGAAAGCCCTTCTTTCTCCCGTAACATGCCTGCCTTTCCATTGAAAATAACACCAAACAAAACAACCATAATACCTGCCATAATAGTCAGAAATACATTATTTTCTGGCAAACCATTCACCGCAAAAGGTATAAGTGAACCTACTAGTATGACCGTTCCTATGAAAATGGAAAAACCCAAAGAAAGCCCAACATAGTTAATGGCCTTACCCCACATCATTACACCCACACCCCAGAGAATTCCACCCAGAGCCATGCCCCAAAGAACATTTATAGGCAATGAAGAAATTATATCATTTAGACCATCCACAAACATAAATGCAGCCAGTGGTGGCACTATTAACATATTTATGGCAAAGAAAAGCCCCCAAGTATTCTCAAATTCAAAGTCCTTAGTAAACTTTTCGGGAAGGGCATAGAGCCCTAATGTTAGACCCGCGAATAGAGCAAATAAGATTCCAGTTAACATATTTTTATAAGATTAGGGTTGATTTTTCTTTTCAAAAAGTGAACTTATAGACCGTTTCACTTTGATACTTTTCTCCTGCTCGAGTTATAGTTCCTGGCAGTTTATCATCATTCACACCATTGGGACAGCGACTAGTTTCACAGCAAAAAGCTCTTAAACTACCATACTCAATACCATTTTCTCTTTTCAGCTCATTAGAGGTGAAATACCCCGTGTATAAAAGCATCCCAGGTTCTGTCGTTAAAACTTCCAGTTTTCGACCAGATACTTCCTCTTCAAAACTTGCCACAGACCTTAAGCTATTACTCGGGTCATCAAAAATGTAATATTGAAGTATGCCCGTCTCTACCTTTTCAAAAACCTCAGAAAAGGAAGTCGCCTCCTGAAAATCACTAGGTGTATTGGTCACATTGAAAACCGGCCCAATAGGTGCAAAATCTGCATCCGTTACCAAAGCTCTAGAAGCACTAACTTGAGCCTTATGGCCATGAATGGTTTCTTTAAAACCGTTTAAATTAAAATAGGTGTGATTTGTAAGCGAAATAGGCGTGTCTTGGTCTGTGCGACCTACATATTTGATGGAAAGGGCATTACTATCATCTAAACTGAAAGTAACGCTGATGTCTAAGTTTCCAGGAAATCCATTTTCGCTATGAGGGCTAAATATGTTCATTTCAAGGCTATTGTCATATACCTTGACATTCCATATTTTTTTATCAAAAGCGTCTGGACCTCCGTGCAGCTGGTCAGAACCTGCATTTGCCTTCAACGCATACTTTTTACCATGGAGAATAAAACTTGAATCCTTAATTACAGAAGCCACTCTGCCAACCGTGCACCCAAAGTAGGGAGAATTCTCCTTATAAGCTTCACCAAAATAGCCTTCTAAAGAATCAAAACCAGCCACCAGTTCATCTATTCCGTTATCAGTCGGGATTGTTATAGAAGTAATGGTAGCTCCATAATTAGATATTTTGACTTCCATACCGTTTGCGTTTATCAAGCTATACAGACGTACTTCCTGATCATTATAATTGCCAAAAAAAGAATTCTGTATCATTGATTTCTCTTATCTAAGGTATTCAGTCAAAGGGGAGACAAAGCCCGTAGTATTCTTTCCAAACCCGTCCTATCATTTAATATTCAGGATTAATATGGCATCCTCTTTTTCATACCAAGGTGACTTTATTCCATCTCCTTGTTTTTTCTCATAGGTATCCTCTTCGGTATACTCGCCAGTAATGGTATTGAAAAACTGGTAAGTGAATGTTCCTTTTAGATTTTTCAGAACAGGCCAAAGCTTGATGTGATAGTTTTCTTTTGGGAAATAATAGAGTAACGTTTTTTCATCCTCACTTCTTAGACAATAGCCACTAGAATTAGCATTAGGGTATGGCGAGAAGTCCTTAAAGTTATACTTTTCAAAGAAACCTTTTAAGTGCTTATAATATTCAAACTTAGGTTTTATAAAGTCTGAAGGTTGTTCAAATGGGTTATGAATAACAACATTCCAGGAGGTTCCTTGCCAATAGTACGTAGAATATACCCCAGCAAAAAGGCACAAATAGTTCCTTCTTAAACAAACTTCTGGATTAATATAGGCTCCTGTAAAAACGACATAAGGCGACTCTTCATAACCACCATGTTCAATGTTAAAAACAGGCTTGTTAGCGAATTTCTCATTCATATTTGACATCGAATGGTACAGCGTCCCTGTCCAGTTTTGACTAGAAATAAAATCTACCTTTTCTGGGTTTCTAGAACAAAAACCATAATCATGTACCGAAAGAATTCTATCGTATTTATCAAGCTTCCTTAGCCTTTCTATCCGCTCCAAAATATATTCTTCAGACGCCCTTCCATAAAAAAGTGCTTCCTTAGAGATATCCCAAACCATGTTAGGGTATGCTTGGTAACGTTTTACCACATAATCGAAATAACGATTGTCTGCCGCGGTATTCATATCAGGCCAATTCACGGCTTTGTTCCAAACATAAATCATCAAATGACTCGTAATTTCCTTGTCGTGCAAAGAAGCAATAACCTTATCAAGGTGTTTAAAGAATGTAGTATTCAACCGCTCAAAGTTGGGTTCTTCATTGTTCCCTAAAAATGGAAACATATCCATTTTGCCACCATATTCATGTTCCGGGTGTTTTTCTAACAATGCGTCTTTTTCCCAAACGACATCGTGAGCATACACATTCATCACCACTTGGTTTAGACCATTTTCTTTAATGGTGTTTAATAGCTGCTCCGTTTTTTTAAGCTCCTTTTGATTATAATCTAAAGCAAATAACCAATCACACTCAAAAGCTAAATTGAAGTAATGAGTTCCATCTTCATAAAAGAAACGTTTTTTGTTGGTGGGATTCAGCACCACTGCTCCATGCCGATCTTCCTTTTTATTTTCATTTACCTTTATTTCACCTTTAGCATTGGATTTTACTTTCCAATCCCCTAAAACCTGATAAGTATAATTTCCTGTTTGGGCTGATGAAAACCGAAGAATCCACTCCTTACCACCGTTATAAAATAAGGGGATCGTTTGACTGCTATTTTCGCCCTTTACATAAGCTTCAATATTTAAATCAAAAGGATTACTTCCTTTTGGGAAATCAATTTCAACAGGAACGTCTTTCACTTCCCATTGTTGAATGGAAGATTGACCAGAAATTAAAAAAGATTGAAATAAAAAGATGAGTACAATTAGTTTTTTCATGGCTTAGGGCTTTATGTTTTTATCATTTCTCAAAAGGCTTTAGTTTCTCCCAATCGAAGGCTACACCAATACCTGCAGCATCTGGTGCCACAGCTCTTTGATTCTCTACCACAAGTGGGCGATGCGTATATTGATCTATTGGAAAACTGTGAACTTCTAACCATCCGCTGTTAGATTGTGCAGAAATCAGGCTAACATGTAGTTCTTGCATACCGTGTGAGCACACTGGAATTTTGTAGGCCCTTGAAAGTTCAGCCACCGCTAGCCAACCACTTATGCCACCACAGTTAGATGCATCTGGTTGAATAAAAGAAAGGTTGGATTGCTCAAAAGCATACTCAAACTCGTGAATGGTATGGAGATTCTCTCCCATAGCCAATGGCATTCCCGTCGCTTTGCTTATTTCAGTATAACCTTTATAATTATCTGGAATAGTAGGCTCTTCAAACCATAGAATATTATATTTCTTGAAGGCATTAGCCGCTTCAATGGCCTTTTCCACAGACATAGAATAATTGGCATCCACCATAAATATAACCTCTGGACCAATCAATTCTCTCACGGCTTTGATACGCTCAATGTCTTCTTCTAAGTTTTCACGACCAATCTTAATCTTAACCGCACTAAAGCCTGCGGCCAAGTAGCCTTTTATATTATTCAATAATTTTTCTAAAGGAAACATGAGGTCTATACCGCCGCAATATGCCTTACAGGTATTGCCAGCTCCTCCAGCCATTTTCCAGAGCGGTTGCCCTGCTTTTTTACAACGAATATCCCATAAAGCAATATCAACAGCAGAAATCGCAAATGAAGCAATACCTCCACGACCCACATAATGTATGTGCCATTCTAGAAAATCATAAATACCCGCAATATCATCACCGTCCCTACCTATAAGAGCCATTCCAAAATCATGCTCAATCATGGCTTTAATAGCATGTCCGCCTTTTCCTCCTGTATACGTATAACCAGTCCCTTCGCTTCCATCTACTAACGTAATGGTACAGGTAACTAATTCGAAATGAAAATGATCTCCATGTTTGGCATCTGAAAGCACTTCTGGAAGAGGCACCTCAAATAAGCGAGTCTCGATGTTTTTAATTAAAGAAGCCACTATCAATTAATATTTTACGTAAAAAGTTTTCTTTTCTAAATACTGCTCAAATCCATACTTGCCATCTTCCCCGCCTGTACCACTCATTTTAAGTCCATTATGGAAGCCTTGGTGCTGCTCTCCGTGACCACGATTGATATATATTTCACCAAATTCCAGTTCATCCTGCAACTGCATTATCTTTTTTAAGTCATTGGTGAAAACCATGGCAGCTAAACCAAATTCACTGTCATTGGCGTAACCTACCACCTCATCAAAATCCTTAAACTTTATGATTGGCAAAACTGGCCCAAAGGTTTCTTCATGAACAATTTTCATATCCTGCCTAACATTCGCCAAAATGGTGGGCTCAAACCAATAGCCCTTTTCAAATCCCTTTCCTTCTGGCTTCTTACCGCCATATAATAGGAGAGCACCATCCTTTATACTCTCTTCCACGATAGCCTCCAACTGCTTTACACCTGCCGCATTCATTTTAGGCCCAATATCGGTAGCGTCCAGCATAGGGTCACCGAGCTTTAGCTCTCTAACCTTAGCCATGAATATTTCCATAAACTCATCGTATACGTCTTCATGGACATACATTCGTTCGTTACATGTACATATCTGACCACAATTATCGAATCTGGAATGCAATGCACCAATAGCCGCTTTTTCCAAATCCGCATCTTCAAAAACAATACATGGAGCCTTCCCTCCTAACTCGAGCTGAACATGGGCCAAATTATTGGCGGCAGAACGAAAAATAGCCTGGCCGGTAGGCGTACTACCTGTCATGGTTATCATTTTAGTTTTTGGGCTTTCTACTAGATATTTACCTACTTCCACACCGCCAGTTATCATGTTTAGCACACCAGCAGGAATTCCTACTTTATTAGCGATATCGCAAAGTGCCAATGTAGCTAATGGAGCATCAGGGGTAGGTTTTAGCACCACAGCATTACCTGCGACTAAAGCGGGCCCTATTTTCCTTGCTGCTAAAGCCAATGGGAAATTCCAAGCTGTAATGGCTACCACCACACCTCTAGGAACCTTCTTTATCCAAATCTGCTCATCTGCATTATCGGACGGCAAAATGTCGCCTTCAATCTGTCGTGCCCAATCACAAGCATACTCTATAAAGGTTGAAGTAGCCTCTACCTCCCCATAGGCCCATGAGATTAATTTGCCTTGCTCCTTAACCAAAAGATGAGCTAAGAAATCCTTGTTATCCCTGATCTCTTGTGCAAACTTACGCATCAACTCCGCCCTTTTCCTAGCGGGCCACTTTCCCCATAACTTCTGTGCCACTGTAGCCGCTTGAAGAGCCTTTTCGGCATCTTCTATAACCGCTATATTTATTGTACCCACCACCGATTCGTCAGAAGGGTTAAGAATATCTTCCGTTACATTCGAGATTGATTCCTCCCATTTACCATCAATAAATAGTTTAAACTTTAATGATTTATTCATTTTTCAAATATTTATGTATTATCTATTTCTTTGGAAAACCAACCGTTGAAATGTTATCTGTCTTGCTTTCTATTTGTTTACCCTCTCCATTATATTCTGGAAAAAACATAAAGTAATTTCCATAGGTATATTGATCATTTCTCTTTATGCGTTCTTCGCCCATTTCCTTCATTTTTAAAGACGCTAAGGATTGGTCTCCAATTAAGAAATGATACTTATTCGCTGAAATTTCATTTCCGCTAAGATCTGATAGTTGAAGCTTAACGTCAAAAGAGTTCTTCACTTGGCTCAAAACATCCTGACTTATCTCAAAAAACATATTAGAACTATTGGGCATAACTTTATCAATTTTTACAGTTTTACTAATCAAAAGGTCTCCTTTTTCATTTAAAATCTCATAAGAAGCTTTCAAATTTTCAAAGTCCTTATAATAGTCATTCACCACCCAAACACTGGCCTTAAAGGGCTCTGTGTTGGTCCATCTTCTTTTCTCAAAATTTAGATTAATCAGAACGGGTTGATAAGCGGTCTTTACAAAACTGAAAGACCTTTTGGGTGTTTGATAATTGTCTATAATCCCCCATTTCATATCGGGCCAATACGTCATAAAATGGCAAATGGCTATCCCACTAGTTTTCGGCTTATTTCTCCTGAAGTGCTCAATGGTTAATTGAAATACAGTTCCCTGAGCGTCTTGCGTAGCATCCACAAATTCTTGTAAAGAACCCGTTCGCTCATCGCCAAATGTGTCGAAGTTCTGCATTCTAAGGTGATCAAGATCTGCCCAGTGATGTCCCCAACTCAATCCCGGTGGCCACATTTCATTTTCTGGAATAAACTTTTTCAAACTCTCTACATTTGGCACAGAAGTAACCGCCAATTCAGGTACAATGGGATAGTCCATAGACTTTATCCAATCCTCCATAAGCCATCTTCCCATGCCATAGAAATAAGCCAAAGCATGAACAGCTTCTTTTGGTTTGAAACCAGCCTCTAGTGAAGGCTCATCTGTCAATGGAGAATCTGGAACAAACGGTAGGTCTACATGCTCTTGAAGTTTGGCACCCAACTTTTCAAGCATTATTCTTGTTGACTTTGGGTCTGTTGCTCTCAACATCATCTCTTCACCACCTTCCATCATTATAAGCGATGGATTGTTCCTTCTTACTTTAATAACATCCACTGCTTCATTAATGATTCTATCTACAAAAGCATCTTCTTGCGGAAAGTTACCTGTTCCCAAGGGAACGATATCCTGCCAAACAGAAATGCCTGCCTCATTACATAACTCATAAAAAAGTGGTATTTCAGGCGGATGCCAACCAAATATCCTAATATTATTCATATTAGCTTCCTTCGCCAAAGCTATTAGCTTTCTATACTTTTCGTCAGTAGTGCGACCAACAAAGATATCTGGAGGTCCACCCCAACAGGCAGATCTAATAAAAATAGGCTTACCATTTAAAACCGTCGTTCTTGGAAAACTTACTTCATCTTTGGTAAACCCTGGATTCCATTCCATTTCTATCTTCCTTAAGCCAAACACAGTTTCCTTAATATCTAGCGTTTTCTCTCCTTCTTTAAGGCTTACCTTCGACAAATATAGGTTTGGTTTACCCATATCCCAAGTCCACCACAGCTGCGGATTGGGAATAGGAATTTCTCTTATAATCTTATTTATGCCAGGTTTTAATATAACGTCGAAAGTATTCTGAACAGGCTCACTTTTAAAATTCTTGCCTTCAATAATAGAACTAATCGAGATGTTTTTATCTATATTACTTATATTCTCTATCTCAATTTCTAGAGAAACAGAAGCTTTATTCTCATTTTTCACAAGAGGTCTTAAGTAGACATCTTTCAATCTACTTTTACCTGTATAGACCAAACTAACATTTCCTGTAATTCCGAAAGGTGTCAAATCACGCCAATAATCTCCAAACCAAGGGGTCTTCCTGCCGGCCACCAAAGAATTGACTGCTGGCGGTGGAGCGAGGCGTATCATTAATAAATTGGAACTACCCAACCTATCTTTCGCTACTCTAACGGCCTCATTAATATCAAAAGAGAAAGGGGAAAATGCTCCTTCGTGATGTCCTAAAAAAGTACCATTTAGCCAAACATCACAAGCAAAATCTACGCCCTCAAAATCAAGACGAACCATCCTATTTTCTATCGCATCCGTCATATTAAATTGATAGGCATACCACCACTCATACTGCTGCACCCACTGTGCTTTTACACTGTTTCTTCCAAAATATGGATCTTCTAGGACTCCAACTTTCCATAAATCCGTATAGACATCACCAGGTACCTTGGCAGCATTCCAAAAATTGGTTTCCAAATCTGTAGGAGGAAGCTGATGCAAGCCTGCTTTCATACCTTCTCCTGGCAGCATCATTTTCATTTTCCATTTATAGCCACCCAAGTCCCTCGTGTGTTGACTATTGTTTTCCAAAGACTTCTCTAATCCTGGCTGAGCAAAAACAGTGGAATTAAAGAAAATGACTAAGAAGACTAATTTTAGGACTCTCATATTTAGTTATTTTAATTACCTGCCCATCCAACCTCCGTCGACTAGCATAATGGAACCGCTCATATATGAGGCTGCCTCTGAGCAAAGAAATACTGTTGGCCCCGCAAAGTCTTCTGGTTGTCCCCATCTACCTGCTGGAATTCTACTTAAAATAGACGTAGAACGGTCGGCATCTTTACGTAGAGCTTCCGTATTATCCGTACTGATATAACCGGGGGCTATTGCATTTACATTGACACCTTTTGATGCCCACTCGTTAGCAAAGGCCATCGTTAGTTGACCAATTGCTCCTTTAGATGCCGCATAACCTGGCACTGTAATTCCTCCTTGAAAAGTCAATAGAGAAGCCGTAAAAACGATCTTTCCAGAACCACGACTAACCATTTCTTTACCGATTTCTCTGGTTAGAATAAATTGAGCATTTTGGTTTACTTCTATCACTTTATCCCACATTTCATCAGGATGTTCTGCTGCAGGTGTTCTTAGAATAGTTCCTGCATTGTTAATCAAAATATCTATGACAGGATTATCTGCTTTAACTTCCTTGATAAATGCGTACAATAAACTTCTATCTGAAAAGTCACACGTGTATGCTTTAAAAGATCTGCCTGTGGCCTCCACTGCTTTCTGAACCGCACTACCATTTTTTTCTAATGAAGCACTTACACCAATAATATCTGCACCTGCTTCTGCAAGAGCGACCGCCATGGCTTTACCTATTCCTCTTTTACAACCTGTAACTAAGGCTACTTTTCCGTCTAATCTGAATTTATCTAAAATACTCATATCTCGTTTTTGATTATGCTTGACAATCCAATAGGACTTTCATACCATTAGGATTCAAATCGTTTTGTTCGAATGCTTTTTGAATGTTGCTCAAAGGCTGCACATCTGTTATTAACTCCTCGAACGGCAGTTCATTAATGGTCACCAACTCAATGGCTTTTTCGTAATCTTCAGGTTCATAAACTCTCGCTCCTATTAGCTTTAGTTCTTTCCAGAAAAAGTTAAACAGGTTGACATTTTTAGGCTGGCCATGGATAGCCACCATTACAATTCTTCCTCTTAATCCAGCGATTTCCGTCATAATATCAAGAGCGGGCTGAACACCAGCTACTTCAAATACGACATCCGCTAATCTATTTTCAGTTTTACTTTCTACGTAAGCTTTCAGGTCGGTTTCTCGAGGACTAACGACATCAAAACCCCAACTTTTCGCCATGGCTATTCTTACTGGATTAACCTCAGAAATGATAACCTGGGCACCTTGGCTTTTGGCCACAAAAGCGACCAACATTCCAATTGGACCTCCTCCTAAAACTACGGCTGTTTCTCCTTCTTTAAGACCAGAAAGGCGTACGTCATGACAAGCCACGGCCAATGGTTCAATAAGGGCAGCCAGTTTCAAATCTGTATCTGCTTTCAGCTTATGGACTGTAAAATCGAAAATATTCCAGTATTGCTGCATCGCTCCAGGGCTATCAATACCAATGAATTTCAGGTCTCTACAAATATGACTTATACCTTTATCTGAAGGTTTCTCTGCTCTGTTATCTAGCGGTCTTACAACCACCTTATCTCCAATTTCAAAACCGACAACCCCTTCTCCTAAAGCAGAAATTTCTCCTGACATTTCGTGGCCGATGGTTTGAGGCATCGCCACTCTCTTATCCATCATGCCATGATAAATATGAACATCTGTTCCACAAATTCCGCAGTATGCCACTTTAATCTGTACCTCTCCAGCCTGAGGGGGTGTAGTTAATTCTTCAGAAACCGTGAAGGTTTTATTTCCTTCGTATTTTGTTACAATCATAATAATGCTATTGTTAAACTATTTCAAATTTCCTTTTTCTCCTACCGCTTTATGTTCTCTTACTTTGCGAGACTCAAAACGCATGATGCTTTGATAATTTCCTGAATTATATATATGAGATAAACCCCAACCCATAATTTGAACAGGGTCTTCATCAGAAGTCAATTCTCTATTTAATCCGATAGCATGAGGAGCCCCTTTAATGGAAGCCATGATACTAAAGTTAACGCCATCTGGAGCCCATTGAATTGTGTTTTTCTCTGGACCATCTGTAGTTATTAATGATGCAATTCCATCTTTATATGGCCACACACAGATTTCATGGCCACTGTTACTAATTGGATTGTAAGGTGATTTTACGTAGGGCCCCAATGGATTATCGGCAATGGCGACCCCATGACGAATTTGTCTTCCTCCCCAAGTAATCTCTTCGCCCATTTGCTCCCCTTTATAATACAGGTAAAACTTTCCTTTATAAGGAAGAATGCAAGGGTCATGTGTTTTGTGGCTATCAAAATCACCTTTTTTCTCTACTGCAAAACGATTATCTTCCGTTCCTTTCCAAACACCATTAGTAGATGGGCTCACTATTGGTCCAGAACTTTTATGCCAAGGTCCGTTTGGAGAATCAGCCCAAGCTATTCCTACTTCTTCAATTACCCTAACCACATAAGGAGATTTTACGGTTTGATAACATAAATAATATTTGCCGTCGTAAACCATAATTTCCGATGTAAAAACTGAGCGGTCATCGTAACTACCTTTTTCTCCTCTAGCTATTGCAATACCTTCTTCTTTCCATTTCCAACCATCCTTAGACGTTGCATACCAAATCTCACTTCTATCCCACGGGAAAACTTTTTCATTTTCTATATCTCCCGCAAAACCTTGCGTGGGCCCAGTGCTTCTAGTATACCAAACATAATAAGTATCTTCAATTTTCAGAACGGCACTTGGGTCTCTTCGAACAACACCTTCCTCATAGCCCAAATCGCCTTTAAGTGGTTCTAGACCTCCAAATTCCAAAAACCATTCGTTCCCTAGGTCTGCAGGCCAGTCAAGTGCTCTTTTTGACGCCGCACTTATATGAGAGACGTCTGTAATACCTAGCTTATCAATTTGGGCCTGAGAAATAGCAGGCTTGGTGTCTTTACATGAGACTAAAAAGAAAAGCAGGAGTGTAAAAAAAGGGTTTGTGGCTCTTTTTACTAAATGCTGGGTTGAGTAGTTCATTTTTTGATTAAACTAATGTATTGGGATGAAATAAAACTTGTGAAACCCAAAACGCACTCAAGATAAAGTGCTAATTATTGTTTTGATTATCACATTACCAAAACAAATACATAATTAACTATACGCCATAGAAACGAACTATTCAAAAACTGAACAAACGAAAATTAGTTGACCAGATTCCAATATCTAAAAAGACTGAAATTGAAGTTCCAGTCATTTTTACCTACTCAAAAAAGCAATGGGGTATCTTAACTTATTCTTTCTCACACTCCTTTAATAATACTTATTCATTGAAAAAGTAAATTCATCAAAAAGCGTCATAAAATGCTTTAAGAGGTACATTTTCTAAAGCTAAAATCAAGTTATTAGCAGAACTTGAAACTCCTTTTTACAAAAAATGTTAACTCATCATAGTGGTAAAAGTCCGTTTAGTAAAATGCGAAGAAAACTAGACCAAAACTGAACAAATACTCATTTCTCTAGATAATTAGAGGCCAAAGCACGAAATTCTGGCTAAATTGATAGACTTAAATCATTGTTTTGATCCAAGATATATGAATTTCAATAGACAGCTACCTTTCTTTTTGGTAATGACAGCATTCGTTTTCTGTTCAGTACAAACTCATGCTCAAAACACTCCTATAGCAGATAAAAAATTTAAGGAGGCAAATGAATTGAGATTTACGGATTATAAAAGCAGTTTAAAAATTCTGGACGAAAGCTACAAAGATTACATGTCCTCAAATGATACAGTAAATGCGATCAAAGTTCTTAGACGAATAGCTTTCATAAATGGGCATCACGCGAAATATAAAATTTCTTACGACTACTTATGGAAAGCTCTTTCTTTAGCATCAGCATCTAAAAATGAAAAACTAATTGGCTCCTTATATGTGGACATCGGCCGTTATTATGGATTCTACAAAAGAGAAAAAGAGGCGTTCAATTTTGTCAATAAATCTATTGAAATAAAAAAGGGGCTAATAAGCAAAGAAAAAGCGTCACCCGTAATTCTTGTCGAAAGCTACTCCGCCATGTGTGCTTTAAACAGAGAGTTTCAAGATTTCGATAAAGCCAAAATATATTTAGACAGCTGTTTTCTTTACTTCGACGAAACCTCGGCTATTCCTTTAGCCGAACTTCAATTTGAAGAAGCCGTAATTCTAGCGAATACTAATAAAGTTAATCAAGCCATAAAACTATTTGAAGAAGTAAGAGAATGGTTTAGAATACATAATCGCTCTTATAATGTCTTGGTCCTAACACATCAGGGTTTAGCTTACCAATCCAATGGTCAATTAGACGAAGCAGAAAAAAATTATAGAAAAGCATTGGAGCTTTCAGAGACCTACGACAGCCACAGAGATTTCGCGAACCTTATTCATGAATACCTTTCTAAGGTATACTTTATGAAAGGAAATTTACCTTTAGCTTATGAAGAACTCAAAAAGGTTAAAGAATTGGATATGCTTTTTTTTGATAGCCGAAGCGAAAACAACAGAGGGCTATTAGAGATTCAAGACCAATTTAGAGTAGAACAAGAAAAAGCCGATGCCCTTATTCAAAAACAAAAATTAAACGAACTTGAATCGGCAGAAGAGATACTTTTCCTACAAAGAACCATTCTTATAATTGCCTTAGTTTCACTTATTGCACTAGCTCTTTTATCCTTTAAATATCTCAGAAACAAATACGAAGCTGAAAAAAGAATTGCAAAGAAAAATCAGGAGTTGGAAGCTCAGAAAACGAAGGAACTACTAGAATTAAAAAATCGTGAAATGGCAGTTTCGGCTTTGAAACTTATAGAAAAGGAGGAAATTATTGATGAGTTCAAATCCAGTCTAGAGAAAATGGACTGGCAGATAGAACCCAATAAACTTAAAAGAGCCGTAAAATCATTAGAAGTAAATCATAACCAAAACTGGGAAGAGTTTGAAACTCGTTTCGTAGCTATTAACAGTCAGTTTTACGACAACCTTCATACTCAATTCCCAGAACTTACCGCTGGAGACGACAAACTATGTGCCTTGATAAAACTTAATTTCAATAGCAAAGACATGTCGAAATTACTAGGAATCTCTATTGAGAGTGTACATACCTCGAGATACCGGCTTAGAAGAAAACTAGGCTTAGAAAGAGATGATAACCTTACAGATTTTATAATGAAATTTTAGCCCTTAAATAGCAACACAAGTTTTCCCTTATTTCTTTCATTCAGTCAGATTTGTTCAGGACACACTTCCTATTGAAATTGATTACAAAACAAAGTAAATGTTTCAATGCCTTGTTGTACAAGAACGCCCACATCGATTTCGCAATTTCTGGAATATCAGCTTGCATGTCGAAATATAGAGCAAGAAGACAACAATTGACACATCAGCGTTCATTACACTTCCATCTCCTATTCAATTGACTTTACCTCATGCTTTAGTTAGCCTGAAAATAAAAAATGCATCATCTCTTGAAGTGGTCATTATGCTTTATGGTCAAACCATATATTCACCCCAATCTCCGTATCAACTTTTGTTTAAGACTATGGAATAAACCTAGCAGGACTAAAACTTAAATTTGAACGCCAATGAAAAAGCATACCTATCTTTTAATCCAGCCAAATTTTAGAAGATAATTCATAGGTGGGACAGCGATATTCTTAAGTAATGAGATAAACGGAATTTTGAGCCTGTACTAAAACAGTACAGACATCAAAATCACCTTATATAAACACTCCCTGACAAAAATTAACTACGATAAATTTCGCTCGCAAATATCAACGTATAGAGTTAATGCTTTATTAATAATTAATAAACAGGAGATAAAAAAGCAGGAGATTTGTTAATTTTCTGTCTAAAAAAATTCAGGAAATTAAATTTCCTTCACTTAACAGTCCTCTGAGGCACGCCATCATAAGCACTTAATGGTCTTATTAATTTATTGCTGGCGTTTTGCTCCATGATGTGAGCCGACCAACCTGCTATACGACTCATAACGAATATTGGCGTAAACATTTCTATTTCAAAACCCATCATATAATAAGCCGGCCCTGCAGGAAAGTCAAGATTTGGGTAAATCCCCTTTTTGCTCACCATGACTTCTTCAAGCTTCTCGGATGTTTCCATCAAAGCTATATTATTTGTGAATTCTGCTGTTTTTAACGCATATTTTTTCATGGTCGGTACACGGCTGTCTCCATTCCGGTAAACTCGGTGCCCAAAACCCATGATTTTCTTTTTGTTCAACAAGGCGTCCAGCATCCAAGCCTCCGCATTTTCTTTAGTTCCGACTTCCTTTAGCATGTGCATAACTTGTTCATTGGCACCTCCGTGTAATGGTCCTTTTAATGCTCCAATGGCACCCGTAACCGCCGAATAAATATCGGAAGTAGTACTTGTAATGACTCTGGCTGTAAATGTGGAAGCATTAAAACTATGTTCTGCATACAAAATCAAAGAAACATCAAAAGCTTTGATAACCTCTGGTGCTGGTACTTTACCAAAACACATATAAAAGAAGTTTTCCGAAAAGCTTAGCTTATTATCAGCAGGAATAAAATCCTGACCGATTTTGTGCCTATAAGACGCAGCAATTATTGCTGGAATCTTAGCCAATAGAGAAATGTATTTATCCATATTGGTTTCTCTAGAACTATCCCAAATTCGGGTATCTTCACAGCCTAAAACACTTACACCTGTTCGTAAGCTATCCATTGGATGTGATGTTTTTGGTAAATTCTCAAGAATATTCAAGAGCTCTTTTGACAGCGTTCTTTGACATTTTTCTTTGTCAGTGAAGACTGCTCTTTCCTCGGAATTGGGTAAATCATTATTTACCAACAAATAAGCTACATTTTCAAAACTCTTTTTCTCGCAAAGCTCTTCCACCGCATAACCCCGGTAGGTCAAAGAATTGGTCTCAGGCATGACTTTGGAAATACTTGTATAATCCACAGTTACGCCGGCTAAACCTTTATAAATTATAGGTTCTTCGTTCATTATTCTAGGGTTTATTGATGTTAAAACGAATTGATGCCATAAAAATGGTAGCATCAATCAGTCCAGTTTAAAATTATAAATATCACTGTCAAAGGCATTATAATCTTCATACTTCAATACCTCGTACAGCCTTTTCCTCGTCTGCATTTTATCTAAAATCGGTTCTTGAGTGCCCTGCTCTTTTATGATATCTAAACCATCTTCCACAGCCTTCATAGCTAGTCTTTGCATGGTAACAGGGTAAATGACTACATTGACGCCCAAATTGCTAAGTTGTGTCGTATTCAGAAGTTTTGACTTACCAAATTCCGTCATATTGGCCAATATAGGTACTGAAACGGCTTTTCTGACTGCTTCAAAATCTGCCTCAGAATACATCGCTTCAGGAAAAATCATATCTGCACCAGCATCTACGTAGGCTTTAATTCTCTCTATTGTTTTTTCCAAACCTTCCGAAGCTCTGGCGTCTGTCCTTGCCATAACCATAAAATTAGGGTCTGACTTGGCTCTAACTGCCGTTTGAATCTTCTGCACCATTTCATTGACAGGAACTATAATCTTATTATCTAAATGACCACACCTTTTAGGGTTCACCTGATCTTCCATATGGCAAGCACTCAGTCCGGCATGTTCAATTTCCTGAATACAGCGTGCCACGTTCATGCTCTCACCAAATCCCGTGTCAATGTCCATCAAGGTAGGCAAAGCCGTAATTCTGGCAATTTGCGAAGCAAAAAGACACACTTCTGTCATTGTAGTAAAGCCAATATCTGGCAAACCCATGGAATTTGCCATGACCGCACCGGAAACATAAACCCCTTCAAAACCCTTTTGCTCAATCAGCATGCCCACCATGGGATTATAAGCCCCTGGGAAACGTAATAATTTGCCCGATTTAAGAGCGGCAACAAAATTCTCTCTTTTGGTATAAGGACTTAATTGATTCGTTATCATCCGAAAATTCCTTTAATTTTTGATTCAACTACATAGCCTTCAGGAGCTAGGACATTCAATTGCATAACCTCTTCTGAAGTCAGTTTGGACAGATCTTCGGCTAAACCAATAAACCTATCACGCTCTTCTTTGGTAATGATGTTTTCCGTTAGCATATCAAATTTCTTGATATAATTTTCTCTCACAAAAGGAATGGCACCTGCAGGGTGAGCATTCGCTCTTTCCAGCTCATCCGAAATGACTTCGCCATTATTCATCGTGATAATTACACTACCGCCAAAAGCCTTTTTGTCTGGGTCTTTATGGTGGTAAAGTTTTGTCCATCTTTCCTTTTCAAAGGTTTCTACCTTATGCCAAAGTTTAACCGTTTCTGGCTTGTTAGCTCTTTCTTTGTTATATGATTTTTCATGATGCCAAAAACCATCTTCTAGAGCTACCGTAAAAATGTACATAATACTGTGGTCTAATGTTTCTCTAGAACTATTAGGATCCATTTTCTGAGGGTCGTTTGCCCCTGTTCCTATCACATAATGTGTATGATGCGATGTTTCTATCAAGATACTCTTTATTTCAGAGAAGTCTTTGATGCTTTTTCGCATCTTAAAAGCCAAATCTATCAAAGCCTGCGATTGATACTCGGCAGAATGCTCTTTGGTATATGTTTCTAATATTGCCCTTTTCTCTTCCCCTTTTTCAGGCAAGGGAACGGTATAATTAGCGTCTGGACCATCTAAAATCCAAGCGATAACAGAATCTTCTCCCTCATAAATCGGCGAAGGGCTTCCTTCCCCTCTCATAGCTCTATCCACCGCTTCTATCGCCAGTTTTGCTCCATGGGCAGGTACATAGGCTTTCCAACTAGAGATTTCTCCTTTACGAGACTGACGCGTGCTAATACTCACATGTAATGCTTGCTGAATAGCCTGATAAGTGGTTTCGGTATCTAAACCTAGAAGGGCACAAACACCTGCTGCCTGAGCAGGACAAAGATGAGCTACGTGGTCAATTTTATGCTCATGCAAACAGATTCCCTTTACAAGGTTTACGTGAACTTCATAAGACGCCACTATCCCCCTCAATAAAGCTTCCCCGCCTAATCCAAGCTGCTGTGCTACCGCCAAAACTGCCGGAATACTATCACCAGGGTGCGAATAATCTGCGGCAAGAAAAGTATCATGATAATCTAGCTCTCTTACCGCCACGCAGTTTGCCCATGCAGCCCACTCGGCATGTACTTTAATATTGTTAGGCAAACCAAATACGGAAGCACCGTTTTCTAATCTAACATGAGCTAATGCCTGAGCTCTGGCATTTATAATGGGTTCTCTGTTTAATGAGGCTACCGCCACCGAGGCGTTATCAATAATTCTATTGATTACCATGTCTTCTACCTCTTTAGAGATAGTTACATTATCTGTCACCATGGCCGCTAGCTTCCAAGCTAACTGGTCTTCTTTTCTAAGGTTATATTTTGAGGGGTATACTTTTACCTCGTGATTTTTCATAGGACTAGATTTAGTTTGTTCTTTGAAGTTTAGCAATTTAAGACGGAATCATCCTATTTTCTAAAATTAGTATGGCAAATCAACCGCACTTAAGAAATAATTCATTATTACAAAACATGAAATATTAATATTCAGACTACATTTGCAAAGGTTATATGCCATATTAAACATGGTTAAATGCTCTTTTTAGAAAGTTACAAAAGCAAATTATTCCTCAACCTTTTACTGGTATACATTATCTGGGGAAGCACTTACTTGGGTGTCAAAATTGGGATAAGAGATTTACCTCCTTTATTACTAACGGGAATCAGGTTTACCCTTGGCGGATTTTTACTTTTTATATTTTCAGTAATAAGGCACGGACTTCCAAAATCCAAAAAAGAAGTGAAGGGAAGTGCTACTATTGGTATTCTTTTGACTGGAATAGGCACCAGTTCCGTTTCCTTTGGCATCCTGCATATACCTTCTGGTTTGGTAGCTCTTTTGGTAGCCTTACTACCCATTTGGGTTTTCGCCTTAGATTATTTCTTCATTAGTAAAACCAGTCCTTCTAAGATTTCGGGCATTGGAATGATTCTCGGCGTTATTGGGGTACTTTTCATCTTTAACCCCTTTAGCCTAAAAGGAGAAATAGGCATTGCTCAGATATTTCCCATTTCAATAGTTTTTCTTGGTTCAATAGCTTGGGCATATGGTTCTTTAATAAGCTTGAAAACCAAGCAATCAAAGGGTTCACAAGGTGTGAGTATCCAAATGCTCTCTGGGGGTCTAATCGCTTTATTGGCCTCATTTATTCTGGAAAAAAATCAAGTAAGCTCTATTGCAAACATATCGCTCGAAAGCTTTAGTGCTTTAGCATACCTAATATTTATTGGTTCTTATATTGGCTATACCGCTTATGTTTGGCTCATTAATAATGCCCCGCCTATTTTAACATCATCCTACGCGTTTGTTAACCCTGTAGTAGCTATGATTCTTGGATATTATATAGCCAATGAAACCCTGAGTAATAATTCTATTATCGCCAGTTTGATTATTCTGGTGGGCATTGTATTTATGACCGTTGGGAGAAAGAAAAAGGGAAGTTTTTAATTATACCACTCTCTGAGCCTTACGTCAATATTTGGGTTTGTCTTATTCACGATATCCCTAAATTTCTCGATATCAGAAAACTCACCGTCACCACCGCGATAGTGAAATGGGTAAACATGCTTAGGTTTAAAATCAAGAACTGCTGAAGCCGCAGCCTCAACCGTCATGGTATAGGGTAAGTTCATGCAAACAAATGCATAGTCAATGTTTTGAAGGTTTCTCATCTCTGCAATGTCCTCGGTATCTCCAGAAAAATAGAATCGCTGACCGCCAAGCGTTATGATATAGCCATTCCCCCATCCTTTTTTATGTCTGGAAGATTCATCATCCGGTAAATTGTACATTGGGACAGCCTCAACCCCTATTCCATTTCTAGCATCTATTTGGCCATTTTTAATGGAAATTATTTCTTTAAAAGGTAATCCCCCAAGTTTAGACGCCACAGATTCAGGAGCCAAAACGATTGTATTCGCCAGATTAAAACCACCGAGCGTTTCCAAACTCATATGATCTCCATGAGCATGTGTAATAACAATAACATCAGCATTTGCAAAACCCTTAAACCCTTCCGCTCCATTATAAGGGTCAACATATATAGTCTTACCATTCCATTCCAAAACCACAGAAGCATGGAAAATTGGTGTCATTTTTACATCTGACACTTCAGCTGGTAAAACATCTGTCTGAGCCCAGCTTCCAAGAGAAGCGGCAAAAAAACAAAACGCGAAAACAATCCTTTTCATATTCATATTAGCTAAGATACCAAAGAAGCTCTTGCCTCTTTATCTGGATTATTTTTCATTTCTGGAATATCCTTTAAAATCATTGTTTCACCGTTTTTTAATGAATACTTCGGCCAAATCGGCAACCTAGAACCATTAGGATTTCCGGTTCTAATAAAATACAATAAGGCATCCGACATTTTCTCGGCCAATTCTCGAGGCCTCGATCCTCCGCCGGTATGGGTATACATCAAATCCGTATTAAAAAACCAAAAGCATATATCTAAACAATGAAATGCCCTTAACCTCCCGTCAAAGTGGGGCGGCTCCCATCCAAACCATGCTAAGTAAACAGGTGCTGTTTGATTTAATTTTGTATTCGCCGTTTTAATAACGTCTTGTCGTGAACTTACTATTAAAGCGTAAATCTCAATAGGACTTGCCTCTGGAAAATTGCTTCTGAAAGATTGCATCACCTTAACGGCATTATCTCCAAAACTCTCTTTCATTTCAGCTATAACATCATTAAAGCCAATTCTTTCTAAACTTGGATTACTTTTACTAGGCGACCACTCATGAAACGTAGTACATAGCATCATAGGTATATCCGAAGAAAGGCCTTCAGGGTCAGAGAAAAAATCCCCTATTGGAATGTCAATAGCGTTCTCTACTGGCACAAAACCAATTCTTCTACCATCACTTTCTAGTCTCGTCTCTTTAAATTTAGCTTCTACCGAATTGGCAATATCAATGAACTCTTGCCAAGGCAACGCTTGAAGTTCTTTTATGCTTAATCCAGACGCATTCAATACGTTGGAGCCTAATTTTTCAGAATCCGCCTTTTCTTGGGCATTTATCCTTGAACCACTTAATGGAATGGCTTTATGAAAAAGACCTTTAGCAGAAGGCATCGCCATTAAGGTACAAACCTTAGCACCACCACCAGACTGTCCCATAATAGTGACATTATCCGGATCTCCACCAAAGTTTTCAATGTTGTTTTTCACCCACTTCAATGCCAAAACAATATCCAACATCCCCACATTTCCTGAGGATTCAAAATCCTTTCCTCCTACCGCAGCCAAGTTTGTAAAACCTAAAGCTCCTAGCCTGTGATTTAGCGAACAAAATACAATATCTCCTTTCCGGCTAATATTCTCTCCATTATAACCGTCTTGCTCAATGCCGTTTCCATTTTTAAAACCACCGCCATGAAGCCAAACAATAACAGGTCTTTTCACCTTATCATTTATGGCAGAAGTCCAAATATTAAGTTTTAAGCAATCTTCACTAACATCATCATAATTCCAATGATCCACAAAGGTGGAACCTGGGTTACTATATCTACCTGCCATTTGTTGTGGAGCTGAGTTTCCCCACCACCATACCGGTTTTATATCAGTCCATTTTTCTGGAGGTTTAGGAGGCATAAAGCGATTTGCTCCAGAAGTGTCTGCCCCATAAGGTATTCCTAAAAAAGTGTTTATTCCTCTTAATTTAAAACCCTGAACATCACCATATTCGGTATTTACAATAGCAATACCATCCCCTATTTTCAAAATGGGTTCTTCACTGGTGGCAGCCTCACATGCCGCGTTGTGCTTATTATTATCACAAGATGCCAACGAAAAGCTAGAAACCGCAACTCCCAACCCTGCTGCTCCACCGGCCGCCTGTTTAAAAAATATACGTCTGTTAGATTTCATTATATATTGTAAAGTGAACGAAATCTACAAAAACCTAATAAATCCATACCCCTACACCGTTGAATTTTGCCTAAAATTAAGACCAAACGTGTAAGTGGAGAGACATTTATTAATGGTAGTCGATGAGAAAAGAAATTAAATTGACCAAACATCAAGATTATAGTAAGTATTTTGAACAACTCAGAATTATCCTAAATATCCCTCCAAAGCTACTAAAAACCTATCTAATTCACTTTTCTTTACATTTAGACTAGGTAGTAACCTAAGTATATTTGCTCCCGAAGCTCCTACAAATATCTTGTCTTCAAAAATCAGCTTTTCTCTTATCGACTTTATTGGACCATCTAGTTCTATACCTATCATCAGCCCCTTTCCTCTTACTTCTTTTATTTTACCACTTTCTACCAAGGGTTTCAGTGCATTTACCACATATTCTCCAAGCTCCTGAGCTTTTGAAATCAAATTCTCGGACTTTAATACATCCAATACCGCAATAGCCGCAGCACATGCCAAATGGTTTCCACCAAATGTCGTTCCTAGCATTCCAAATTTAGCTTCAAATTTTGGCGAAATTAGAATTCCCCCTACCGGAAAGCCATTACCCATTCCTTTAGCCATAGAAATAATGTCTGGCTTAATATCTGTATCTTGAAAACTAAAAAAATGACCTGACCTACCATAACCACATTGGACACTGTCATGAATATAAATAGCTCCGGTTTTATCACAAGCCTCCCTAATCGCTTTTTGAAACTCTGCTGTGGCAACATTTACGCCTCCTACACCTTGAATTCCCTCCATAATTACCGCACAGGTTTCATTGTCAACTGCAGCTCTAACGGCTTCCGCATCATTGAAAGGTAAAATAACCACATGCTCTGCAAAATTTATGGCCGCTTGAATGCCAGGATTATCTGTAACGGCTACCGCTGCCGATGTTCTCCCATGAAAACCTTTAGAAAAGGCGATAATCTTTTTTCTGCCGTTATGAAAAGAAGCCAATTTTAAAGCATTCTCGTTGGCCTCTGCACCTGAATTTGCTAAAAACAAACTATAATCAGTTAACCCAGACAGCTCACCAAGTTTGCTTGCCAGCTCGTCTTGAAGAGGCATTTTTACGGAATTGGAGTAAAACCCCAATCTAGCTACCTGATCTTGAATTGACTTTACATAATGTGGATGCGAATGCCCAATAGAAATAACCGCATGACCTCCATATAGATCCAAATACTCTATTCCCTTATCATCCCAAAGCTTAGACCCTTCTGCTTTTACAGGAGTTATGTCATATACTGGGTATACATTAAATGTATTCATTGTTAAATTCTTACTTATAAGTGATTTTCTTACTTTTTATCTAAAAACCTGATGGTTTCAGGTTTAAACCTGTTGTCTCCTCTAAACCAAAAGTGATGTTCATGTTTTGAACAGCCTGACCAGAAGCTCCTTTAACAAGATTGTCGATAATACTTGTTATCAGCAGTTTGGAACCGTGCTTTTGCAACTGTAAAACGCACTTATTGGTATTGACTACCATTTTAAGATCAATAGTACCTTCTGATATATGCACAAATGGAGCGTCCTTATAAAATCCCTTGTAAAGACTAACCGCCTCTTCTAAGGAGCCATCAAATGTGGTATAAATATTAGCCATTATTCCTCTAGTAAAATTTCCTCGATACGGAATAAAGCTTATTTCAGATTCAAAATCGTTTTGAAGCGACTTCAAACTCTGGGTTATTTCCTGCAAATGCTGATGTGTAAAAGCTTTGTAAACCGAAATGTTACTATCTCTCCAGCTAAAATGACCTGTAGCACTTGGAGATTGACCAGCACCTGTAGAACCCGTCACCGCACTCACATGAACCTCATCTTTCAACAAGCCTTCTTTTGCCAAAGGCAATATGGCCAACTGAATAGAAGTAGCAAAACAGCCTGGATTGGCAATCTTATGACTTGCTTCTATTTTCTCTTTCTGTAACTCAGGAAGTCCGTAAGTAAAGCCATTACTTTCATCACGAAAGTCCGTACTCAAGTCTATTATTCTTACATCAATGGGCACATCATTCGCCTCTAAGAATTTTGCAGACTGGCCATGACCAGAACATAAGAAAATCACATCTACATTTTCAAAATTCTTCTCGTTAGAGAAGCGTAAATCTGTTTCTCCAAAAAGATCTTTATGCGTTTCTGAAACCAACTTACCAGATTGGCTTTCGGAATTACTAAAAAGGATTTTTACGTTTGGGTGGTTAAGAAGGATTCTTAAAAGTTCTCCTCCAGTATAACCTGCCCCACCAATGATACCTACTTTGATGGCTTGCATTAGAATAATTTAAGTTCAAAAAAAATGAAAATTGCCGTATCCTTTAAATTAGACACGGTATGTACGTCGTATAAAAACGTAATTTGTAGCTGATGCGATATGTAATTGACTTTTAGCTGTCATTATGATCCAAAATTCCATAAAGCAGTCAAGATTCACAAGAATTTTGTTCAATTTGTTAATAAAGGGCTAATTTTACATCAATCAAAACTTCAATATGTTACTAGCTGAAATCATCTGGGATATCAACCCAACTATTGTTAAAATCGGAGAATTTGAGCTTCGATGGTACGGTCTTATGTTTGCCGGAGGCTTCCTTTTAGGTTATCAGGTTATTACCAAAATTTTCAAAGAAGAGGGTAAGCCAGAAAAAGATTTGGACGCCCTTTTACTCACCATGATTTTGGCTACCGTTCTGGGTGCCAGAATAGGTCATTATGTATTCTATGAATGGCAACATTTTGGTGAAAATCCCATCAAGTTCATGAAAGATATGCTTATCCCACCATACGCCGGTCTTGCTAGCCATGGTGCGGGCTTTGGAATTGTTCTCGCCTTATGGCTTTATTCCAGAAAAAGAGCTGACCAATCTTTTCTTTGGATTGTAGATAGAGTGGCGGTTACCGTAGCACTCGTTGGATTTTTCATACGATTTGGAAACCTAATGAATTCTGAAATAGTAGGTAAACCAACAGATGTACCTTGGGCTTTTAACTTTTTAAGAAACTTTGAGTTTGCTCAGGTACCTAGACATCCGTCTCAATTATATGAAGCAATATCTTGTCTAATATTATTTGTGATTATGTACAGCCTTTGGAATAAGTACAAAGCCGATTTGCCAGATGGCCTACTTTCAGGGATTTTCTTCGTTTGGATTTTTGTACTACGATTCTTCTACGAATATCTTAAGGAAAACCAAGAAGCTTTTGAAGAAGGTATGTCCTTAAACATGGGTCAAATACTCAGTATTCCAATGGTACTATTTGGAATATTTCTACTCTATACGGCAAATCAAAACGCCAAAAAGAAGTTGAGCAACATTTCTTATACGTAACTCATAAAACTAAAATAGGTCTATCTCCCGAAAGGAAATAGACCTATTTTTTTTGTTCAATACAGTAAAACGAATTACTTTTCGGTAAAGCCAATTTTACCAGATAGTGAAGCTCCATAAGGAACGTCTGAGGTATCAATACCCATCACTTTACAAGCTTCTGCAGCCACACGAATAGAATTATTCGTACTTCTTTCGTCTGGATAAATATGGGTCATATTGGCCACATATAATCCTTCAATATCCGTTTTACAAGAAGGTACTTTGTCTGAAAAGTTTAAGTCGCAAACGGTAGCTGCTGTATTCGTTTTGAAAACAAAAACATTTTTAATCCAATCTTCTGAAAACTCAGGGTTAATTTTCTTCAATGGTGGTATCATCACTTTCTTAATCTCCTCTTCGTTCATACTTGCTAGGTCTTCGCTCATCGCAAAGTATCTAGATAAATAAACTATATGCGAGCCATTATATTCTTCTTTTGGAATCATGTTAGTGTGCTCTATAATTCCACCAAAAGGGAAACCATCATCGGCTACATTCATCCAGTAAATATTACTTAAAGATTTTTTAAGCTCTAAAATGGTGCAAACTGCCCCAAAATACTCAATATTCTTACCTCCAAAATCTACAGGCATCCCTTTTACTTTATCAAAGAAAATGGATGGAATGGTCACCAAGTATTTACCATCATTAATTTCTAGCGATTTGGTTTTAATACCTTTGATCCGATTATGCTCTACCACAATCTCTTGAACTGGTTCATTCGTAATAATTTCTACGCCCAACTTTTCCAATTCGGCCTTCATGGTATCTAAAAGCGTTTTCCAGCTTCCTTTAATGTAAGCCAGTCGTTCGTCTCCTCCTTTTCTAGAATTAAGTCTTTGAGCCAGTCTGCCAATCATCCATGTAAGCGGCACTTTGTCTGCATATGGACCAAACTTAATGTCCAGCATCGGTTTCCATAGAGCATTGGTCATACCTTTGCCCGCCCACTTATAAAACCACTCTAATGTTGATACATTTTCGCTTTTAGTAGGGTTTGCTACCTTTCCTAAGTAAAGCGTGGTTAAACCCCATCTAAACTTATCAAAAAGATTGGCAGGTTTAAACTTTAGCAAATCAAGAATACCATTAAAACCATAGAGTTTCCCATTTCTAAAAACCCCCATAGAGGTATTATAGTAACCGGTTTGGTCAGAGATATTAAGTTCCTTCAATAACCAATGAAGCTCAGCATCTTGGGTAAAGAAATGATGGTAATAGTGTTCTAATTGATTCCCTCCTATTTCAAAAGTATTAAGTAAGCCTCCAATTTTATCACTCCCTTCTATTATTTGAACCTTCTGACCCTTTTTTGCCGCCAAATATGCAGCCGTCAAGCCTGTCATTCCCCCTCCAATAATTGTAAGTTTATTTACCACTTTTATTTATTAATTAGATTCATATATGTTTTCTGAAACTCCCAGATTCTTATTTCAGAAGAGTTCAATACTCCTTTTACCAAATTTGACTGTTCCATACCTTTCTGTACATTTTCACAAATTTCTTTGTCTTCTGCCAAGGTAGTTCTGGTAAACTCAATGGAAGAAAATTTTACGACCTCCGATATGGCATCCGACAAAAGCTCGCCATCACCAAGATTTGTTTCATATAGCTCATAGGCAAAAATAGATTCCTCAGGTGAAACAGACTTAATACTTCCTATATAAACCGTGATACCGAATAAAGAACCTATGGAAAGGTTTGGGAAAATCAATTGATGAAAAAATCCGTCTGGCTGAAATGGTCGGTTGCCCAAAAGCTTGTGAAATTTGGCCCTTTTCTTATCTTCTTTATGACTTTCAGCCAAGTGCAATGTCATATTTGTATGGTAACCTTGTACCTCAAAATCAACCTCCGATTTTAGATTAAAACCTTGTTTAAAAAAAGTGGTCGGATGTACATTGGTGATGTGATAACCTTCTAAGGTATTTTCTACTACTATTTTCCAATTGGCCTTATTGGATATTTCATGGTATTCCACCTTCCTGCCAATCATTTTGCTTAATTCCTTAAGCTTATTGACACTTTCGCCAAGAAATTCCTCTAAGGAAACACAAGAATTGGAAACATTAACAAATACAAACTCACCACAGGTATCCACTTTGAATTTTGGTAAGCAAAGCGTTTGTAAAGATTCTTTGTCAAGTCCTTGAAACTCTTTTTTTAAGGGAATGCCAAAAGGAATGCCGTCTTGATTATAAGACCAGCCGTGATAAGGGCAAGTTAAAGACCCATTACCCGCTCTTTCTATTTTAAGCTTATTAAACCTATGTGTACAAACATTATGAAAAGCTTTAACCACTCCTTTAATGTTTTGAATGACAACGGATTTGCCTCCAATATCAGTCGTTAAAAAATCATTGGCTGTATTTAAACTTGAACTTAGGCCTACATAATACCAACAATTCTGGAATATTTTCACATTCTCCTCTTTAAAAGCATCATTGTCGAAATACTTTTCATTCGGAATTATAGCTGAAAGAAATTGAGACATCAAGAATTATTCTTTTGTAACTAAATAAAATTTATTGCGGTGGGATAAGCCCCAACATCCTCTTTACCTTCCTAAAAATATTCATTACAAATGGAGGCATTAAATGATCCCTTAAAATCAATTTCAAATTTGGAATCCTTGGAAAGGTAAGCAGAATGTATTTAAAAACTATTGGGAAATTTTTGACATACCTGTCCTTATACTGCCTTGAATTTAAAAGCATGAAGTAATATCTAGCAATATTCCTTTTAAAACGATCATTATATTTAAACGCAGTTTCTTCGTTCAGCTTATTGTACATGAATATTCTATTCCAAAGGAAATACTTATCCTCGTGACTGTCAGTATGACTATAACTGGCTAAATTCTTTCTATAAACCGCCATCACGTCAGGCAAATATCTCATCTTACCAAATCTAGCTGTTAGGATAATAATAGGTATATCCCCACTTTTAGACTTCAGGAACCAATCGGGTGTTTTGCCGTAGGCTGAGGTTCTAATAAATAAACTGGCTGTTGCCATAAACCAGATTTCATCTTCCCCTATCATATCATCTAGGGTAAAAATATTCTTTTGAATACCTTCATTGAGAAGGTAAGACGCTCCTTGGTTGTCGAAGTAATCTATCCTAGTGTTATGAAAACAAAGAACATAGTCTTCATTACGTTCTAAAAAATCAGCTTGCTTTTGAAGTTTCTTGTTATCAATCCAGAAATCATCGCCTTCACAAAGAGCCATATATTTACCCCTTACCATATCCAAAGCCTTCTTAGAGTTGGTGGTAACACCCAAGTTTGGATTATTATTATAGTATCTAATCCTATAACCTTTAGGATGCGTCTCTATAATGTTTCTAACAATCTTGTCGGTACTATCCGTAGAATGATCATTTCCGACAATGACTTCGTATTCAAAACTGGTTTCTTGATTTAAAATAGAAAAGAGAGATTCTTCAATGAACAACTCATGATTGTAAGTAATCATCACGACACTTACCAAAGGATTCACAACCATATTTTCTTACATTTTTCTGGCAGGGCTACCAAAAACGGAATCTCCGGGTTTAACATTCTTAACTACCAAAGAGTTGGCACCAACCATGGCCCCCTTGCCAACCGTTTTCTTCGGAACCACCTTTGCGGCAGTTTGAAGCATTACTTCATCTTCTAAAACAGTATAACCCGTAATAGTGCTATAAGAGCTCATGTGTGACCACATTCCCACTTTAGCATCGTGACCTAAACAAGAAAAATGCTGAAGAGATACAAAATCAGACAGTGTAACGTCTACCGAAACAAAGACAAAAGAGAAAATAAGAACACCTTTTAAATGACTGATATCGGACCTTACATTGGCTTGTAAATCCACCAAATTTATAAACGAGCCACCTTTACTTAAAATAAGCTCTGCATAATGTTTCTTAGGCTGAACGGTGCCTAAAGCACAAACAAACACATCGTCTGATTGAATTTCATAGCTTTCCACGCCCCCTAAAATGGGCGGATAATTTTTATAGCCATCTAATGCGTCGGCTTTGTCATCCAAGAAACCCTTTATTTGATACTCTGAATCTTTAAAAGCCTGAGTATTCTTGGCCAAATCATAGACTTCTCGCCCAAAACCCCTAGCCCCAATAATAATTAGATTCTTCATATCAAATTACTTTTATACAGCGGTAAGCATGGTTCCACCCCAAGAGTAACCTACGCCAAAACCCGCTAAAATAATTTTATGACCACTTTTAAAACGATCTAAATGCTCTTTTAATACAATTGGCAAGGTAGAAGAAACGGTGTTTCCACAATCCTCCATGTGCATTAAAAATTGTTCATTTTCAATGTTAACCTTCTTTCTTAAATGGTTTAACATAAATGAATTTGCTTGATGAAACACATACCAATCGGCTTCAGACACATCTTCTAAACCGTTCTTTTTAAGTGTTTCTTTAATTAAACCTGGAACTGCAGCAATGGTAAAGTTAAAAACGCCAGAACCGTTCATATAGAGATAGTCTTCTACGTTTCCATCACCTTGCTTTGGAGATTTCATTCCACCGTTTTTCACGATTAAATCGTCAAAACCGCTTCCGTCTGTACCCACCACAAATTCCCCAATTTCTGCAAAACCTTCCGTACTAATAACACTGGCCGAAGCTGCGTCACCAAAAATGGTCCTATTTCCTTTATCAGAATTTTGAATATGCTTGGAATAAACCTCTGAAGTTATCAATAAAACATTCTTAGCAATATTGGCAGTTATTAAGCCCTTTGCAAGAGCCAAACCATAAACATAACCAGAACACCCTTGATTAAAGTCTAAAGCACCAGCATTCTGAGGTATCCCTAATCTGTCCTGAACGATACATGCCGTTGCTGGCAAAAAATAATCTGGACTCTGCGTGCAAAGAAGTATAAAATCAATTTCTGAAGGGTCAATTTTAAATTCCTTAAATAGTTTTTCAGAAGCCTTTATAGCCATATCAGACACAAACTCATCTTCTGCTGCTATGTGCCTATTGTTAATACCAACCTTCTTAGCTACCTTCTCTACAGTCCATTCTGGGAACTCCGCTACCAACTCATCGTTGGTCAAAATTCTTTCTGGTAAATAATAAGAAATGGCCTTTAAAAATGCTGACATAATATATCAATTCAAGTATCCAATCTCAGGAACTACAATATTCTCGGTTTCAAAATATACTGAACCCCAAGATAAACCTACACCAAAACCACAAGCAATGTGCTTTTGTAGTGTGTTCTTTAAAACCTCCTTCCTTTCACTAACAAGCGTTAAAGGAATGGTAGCAGAACTGGTATTCCCAAATTTCCCTAAAGAATAAGGCACCTTAGATTCTTCAATTTTTAGTTTTTTCCTAATCTTTTCGTTCATAAAAAGGTTAGCCTGATGAAAAACGAAGTTGTCTACCTCATCAAAATCAAGCTCGAAAAAATCAACTAAATCTCTTACACTGCTAGGGCCTTTGCTAATTCCAAAAGAGAAAACATCCATCCCCTCTAGTTCAAGGTCCGAATCAGACCTAAATATACCTTCTCCCTTTTCCTTTTGAATCAAAGATTCTTCAGAAAAAGGATGCCTAAAGCCACCGTCTTTGATAATTATAGCATCTTTTCCCGAACCATCGGTACCAAAAGAAAACTTCATTTCGGCGGCATCTTTATCAAATTCTAATGCCGTGGCCGTACCCGCATCTCCAAATAAAGGATAAGTACTTCTATCGTTTACAGAGCACGTTCTTGAAATGGTATCTCCTACGAGAAGCAAACCTTTTTTGAAAAGGCCACCTTGCATTAAAGCGGCAATATTACTTAAGCCAAAAACAAAGCCACTGCATCCCATCGCAATATCTAAGGCATAGCACCCTTCTGATAAACCAAGTTTTTCTTGTAGTAATGTAGCCGAAGCTGGTAGAATATAGTCGGGCGTTTGTCTCACAAAGATAAGGCAGTCTATTTCCTCCGCATGCCAGCCCAATTCGCTTATTAACCTTTTAGCCGCATCTTCACACAAATCGGAAGCACATATATGACTAGGTGCAAGGTGCCTTATTTGAATACCCGTGTTTTTCAATACCTTCTCGGCATCATGAACCAAAGGATCCGTCAAATTATCCTTCATCATAGCCGGAACAGTGGCAGCTAAACCTCTTATGCTTACATTCGGTATATTTAAATGAGACATATCCGTTTATTTTTTTGATTCCACTACATCCATTAAATCTTGAATAGTTGTAGAGTTTCTGATGTCATCGCCGCTTACTTTAACATTAAATTCTTCATCAACCATGGCAATAACCATTAATGCCACCATTGAATCCCACTCGTCCAATTTTCGAAATTCTGTTTCTGGTGTAAATTCCCCCTCGTCAGTTTCGTCAAATTGCTCTGCAAAAAGTTGAATAAATTCTTCTATATCCATTTGAAATGTTCCTTAAAATCTAAATTAAATTAAGCATACAAATTTAATGAAAAACTGGGTAGTTCTTATACTAAATGAAAGAGCTTAAAGCTTTCTTAAGAAGAATTTACTATCGGGCACAGGAGAATCTTTAAGAATGTCTCCTTCATTAAGCTGTATATCCCCTTCTTGGTATTCTACCACACCTTCGGAATAAAACAGGTATTCGGCATCTTTAGGGATGGGTTTTAAAGCTGCCCTAAATGGGTGAATGGGTATCAATTTCCTTTCAAAATCCTTTCCCCAGAGTGGGTAAACATAATCTTCATGTTCTTGCTGGGCAGCTAAAGCTACTATTGCATCTTTAGGTACCAACTCATCAAATTTCTGATAAGCCTCCGTTCCTTCTGGCCTCGTAACATTAAGCTGAGCAATCCGGTCAAGTTCAAAAATATTATTTTCTCCCACTAATGGATATAAACCTCTATGCGTTAATGTTAAAATTCCAGTAATGACGATAACAATAGAACAAAAAGCTAAATACATTCTCCCTTTGGTCAAATGAAAAAACCAGGCTAAAAGTGGTAAAAACCACACACACATATTCATGAAATATCTAGCCTTAATAGGGTCATAGGGGGCAGAAAAACATAAACTTAAAAAATGTAACAGACCTGCGATTATAAAAATCAATGACATGTTAACTTCTTCGGAGTTGGTTTTTCTTTTCCTAAACAAGAATACAAAAAATATAGCAGGTAAAACCATCATAAAGCTAATAATGCCCCAATATGGTCTTTCCTTATAAAAATGCATTTGTTTATCTCCCATCATTTCAAAGGGATAAACCACCCAAAACAGGCCTCGCTCTAAACCAAATTTGTCAAAAACTTTATTAGGAATAAACCTAAAGGAATTATTAATTTCAGCACCCAAGTCTGTATTTCTAATGCCGTCCAACTGAAGAAAATCTGACGAATACCTTAAAACATTGAATTGAAAATTCTTTAGTTTTTCTCCAGTAGAATAACCTTCAATACCATGCCATTTCATGACCTCTGCTGGTGCAGAAAGAGCTCCTAAGCTAAACTTCCCTACCTCTTTAACATTTGCAATGTATCCATTAGGTATAACATAGATTGAGAAACCGACAAGCATTAAAAGAATGGTAGCAATACTCTTTTTCCTGATGGCTTCACTTTTCCAAAACATATATAGGACTAAAACGGCAACAGCAGGACCTATTAGTAAAAATGTCACTTTATGAGAAACCCAAACAGAAGTAGACAATACAAATAGTATTATATTTTGCCAAGAAGCATTTCTGTACACCTTTAAAAGAAAATAAACAACCAATCCCAAATAGGCTGATTGTACAATATCCGTTTCAGTAGTAACGGCCTGAATTAAGGCTGTAGGCAGCAAAGCGGCCATTAACCCTACAAAGACAGCACCTTTTTTAGAGGTAAAAATCTCTTTGGTTATTTCATAAGAAGTCAGAACGAAAGCCCAATAAGATAAGAAATGAATAAGCTTAAAGCCCTTTTCTCCAAAAATATGAAATCCTAATATTTGGAGTGTGGGAAGTGAATTAGGATAAAAATCAATGGACCATGTGGTTCCTCCCAACCTGTCCATATTTCCATTTTGAATATAATAGGCACATTTAACCAAATGTCCTGTCATGCTATCCCATTCATTGGGATAACTCATAAACAAAACAAGTAAATTAATACTGGTACAGATAACAAGACCTAAGCCCAAAATCCCAAAAGTAAGTTTTTCCCATTTGGAGCATCCAGCCCACATCGATTTACCATTCCTAATAGAAATAGCAATTAATTCTTCTAACCTTTTTGCCTTCGGGCTACCGAAAAGATAAACACCAAGAAAGAAAAGTCCTGCTAAAACAGAAGTAGTAATTGCCCACAAAAAAGGAGAGCCAATACCATCAAAAAACGACAATATATAACCCGCGGGTATGGTTCCTGCTACAAAACCCAAAAACAAAATAATAAGGTAAGAACCTAAACCCTGAGCTAAGGATATGCTGCTCTTATGCAACAAAAAAAAGAATAGTGCGAAAAGCACGAAACTCATTAAAACCATTTATTACAATTAAGAATCTACTCTTCGTCTAAGTTCTTCTAATATAATTTCCTTCATTAGAAGCTTTCTCTTTTGAGTTTTTAGGTTGTTAAACATCATACTATCCATGTCTCCACTGTCTCCCATACCCTGTTTTGTGGTTTGCTCTAACTCTTGCAAATCATGGCGAGCTCTTCTAACTATGCTCTCCATTTCACGATATTTCGTATGATTTTTTTGATCATCATCTAAAAAGTTAAACGTTGGATTCTTTCTTCCAACAACTTTCATAAGATAACTTAATTCAAAAATCTTATCACATGCAGCTCTAAATCTTTCAGCCACACCTCTATCGGCCACGTGAGAAGGAACCCTCACGTTTTTCCACTCATTAAGAAGAACTTTGGCCTTCACTGTTGAATCAAAAATAGCATCATTTTCAGCAGAAGCTAACCTTTCCGCCTCCTTCATCATTCTCATTTGAGCATCCACCCTAGGATCCACTCTTCTCTGAACCTGAATACCTTTAACCCTACAGTATTTTTCATAAAAGCCCGTATTGGACTTTTTGAAGTTCCTATAAAGAAACTTCATCATTTTTGCTGGCAGCTCACCTACATCTTTCCATTCCCGCTGCATTTTCTTCATGTCTTCAAACGCCTCTTCCCAGTCTTTTCTTCTGTGAAGATCATAAGAAGTCTCTATCAAAGCCTCATACTTGGCTTTACGCTCGTCTATAATCCTATTCTGCTCATCAAAGAAGATTTTCCTCCTTTGATAAAAGGAGTCTAAAAGTGTTTTAAACTCTTCCTCCTTTTCATCATTAAGCTTTTTCTCTACTGGTCCAGTTCTTATCCATCTCGTTCTAATATCTTGTAGCGTATCAGAAACTGGCCCCCAGTCTTCACTGTCTGCAATTGCTTTTGTTTCAGAAAGCAATTCTTCCTTTACCTTTAAATTATTCTTTTGATTAAGCTCAATGAGACCATTCAGATAGGCCTCTTTAAGATCTAACCTAGTAAGAAGTGGTGTAAAATTTCCAATTCCATCAAAGGTTTCTAATCTCTTTCTAAGCTGAAGCAGTTTAGTAAGATATGAGCCTTTATTAGCGGCTCCATCAATTTCTTTCTCAAGCTGTTCTACTTTTTTAACCGCAATATCATAGCGATTTATAAAGTATTGAAAAGCTTCTTCTTCTGTTCTTTTTACTTCTCCAATTTGTCTGTCGGGTAATTCTAAAAACCCTTTTAAAAATACCTTACTGTCTTTGATGTAAGCGTATTCATTTTCTAAAGTAGCACCTTTCATGTGTTTATTATTTATTTCAGGCTAAAGGTTGTAGACTTATCTAAAATGCAAAACTCGCAGTTTTAAGTTACAATCCAAAATAGCTGTGGTTAATTCGAAATAAAGGTCATCTAAACCAAGATATTTTATTTCATTTATTTAAAGAACTTTTTAACATTAATAGCATCCAAATATCTATTCAATTCTTGCTTCACCTTAGGAAACAAGAAGAAAAGACCTATCATATTTGGGAAAACCAGAGCTAGAATCATGGCATCTGAAAATCCCCAAACCGCCGACATATTTGCAGCAGCACCAATCACTATAAAAATAAGAAACATTACCTTATAAGATAAGTCTGCTAGCTTACTTTTTCCAAAAAGATACATCCAAGCTTGAAGTCCATAGTAAGACCAAGAGATCATCGTGGAAATAGCAAACAGAACAATAGCGATAGTAAGAATATACGGAAACCATGAGATTTCGGACTCAAATGCCATGGATGTTAAAACAGCACCCTCCACTTCTTGTCCATTAATTAAAACGGTTGCACCACCATACTCAAAAATACCTGTGCTGTTATATATAATAATTACTAAAGCGGTCATGGTACAAATAACAACCGTGTCTATAAACGGCTCTAATAAAGCCACCAAGCCTTCCGACGCGGGATAAATTGTTTTCACAGCCGAGTGAGCAATAGATGCCGAACCCGCTCCTGCTTCATTAGAAAAAGCAGCACGTTGAAAACCTACCATCATCACACCAAAAAATCCACCCCAACCTGCTTTCATTGTAAAAGCCTGAGAAAATATTTCACCAAAGGCATAACCAATTAAATCGTAATTAGATAAGATTATAAAAAGACAAGCTATTACATAAATGGCTGCCATAAAAGGAACAATTTTTTCAGTTACTGAAGCAATTCTTTTAATCCCTCCAATAATCACTATGCCCACTAGAACCGCAATAAAAAGACCAATTATGGTACCAGAGCTTCCTCCCGTCAATCCCATTAAAGAGGCCAATTGCGAAGCTGCTTGGTTAGACTGTGCTGCATTACCTCCACCGAAAGAAGCACCAACACATAATATGGCAAAAATAACAGCCAGAACTTTTCCGATTCCAGAAAGACCTATTTCAGCGAAACCTTTCTTCAAATAGTACATTGGTCCTCCGTATACTGTTCCATCTTTACCTATGTCTCTATACTTTACGCCTAAAGTACACTCTACAAACTTCGTTGACATACCAAGTACCCCACAAACAATCATCCAGAAAGTTGCTCCTGGACCTCCAAGACCTACAGCTAAAGCAACTCCAGCTATATTCCCTAATCCTACTGTACCTGACACCGCTGTGGCTAAGGCTTGAAAATGACTAACCTCTCCATCCTTTCCTTCTATCCTGATGGTATCTACTATATCACCGTCTACTACATTTAAATTTTGGGTCGTTACAGGATCTTCGCCTTGTTCTATATGATCATACTTCCCTCTTACTATATTGATAGCCAAAGGAAATCTTCTAATGTTTATTAAAGTAAAATAGATGGTAAACATCAAAGCCCCACCTACCAAAAGAACTAAAATGAATGGAACTCCAAAAACTTTAAAAAGAACAATATTACCCCAAGCGTCTGCAATAGGTGTAAACCATTCATTAATAATTTCGTCAATTCCTTTTTCTGGGTCTAGGAAAGCCAAGAGGTTCAAAAGCATCATTCTTTTATTTGGGTTATAGGTTATTTATTCAAAAGTGGCTCGCAAGATAAACGAAATAGTATCACTATTAATGCATTTTCGATATCTAATTACATATTTTCGTCTTCTTCCTTATTTATTTTACTGTTTTTTTGCCCATACACAAAATATATCACCAAGCCCAAAGCTAGCCAAATACCAAGCCTATACCATGCCTCTATTGGCAATGAGGTCATAAGATAAACACAAACAATGATACCCAAAATTGGGACTAATGGAACCAGTGGCGTTTTAAAAGCCCTAGGTATTTCTGGGCTTTTGACCCTTAAAATCCATACTCCAGCACAAACAAGACTAAAGGCAAACAGAGTACCTATACTCACCATATGCCCCAGATCACTAACGGGTACAAATCCGGCAAAAAGTGAAACAAAAACCATAAAGAACAAATTGGTTTTCCAAGGCGAGTGAAACTTTTTATGGACTGCTCCAAAGAACTTTGGTAATAGACCATCTGTGCTCATGGAATAAAACACCCGACTTTGTCCTAATAACATCACAAGCATAACCGATGTGTAACCCGCCAATATTGCAATGATTAAACCATTTTGATGGAAGCCATATCCAGTCTTAGCAAAGGCCGTAGCTGCAGGTTTGGCGTCATTGGCAAATTCTGTATAATGGACAAGGCCTGTCATTACATGTGAGAATAAAACATAAAGTATGGTACAAATGATTAAGGAGCCCAATATCCCGATTGGCATACCCTTTTGAGGATTTTTGGCTTCCTGAGCTGCGGTGGATACCGCATCAAAACCAATAAATGCAAAAAATACTACGGCAGCTGCCGTGGCAATTCCCGTCCAACCAAATTGACTCCTTACTCCTGTATTTTCTGGAATATAAGGCACATAGTTTTGTGGGTCAATGTGACCCCAGCCAAGTGTTATAAAAAGAATGACTACCGCAATTTTTAAAACTACTAGAATATTATTCATTCTAGCCGATTCGTGCGTTCCTCTAATTAATAATAGGGATAATAAAACCACAATAACCACTGCGGGAAGGTTAATGTAACCACCATTGACGATAGTTCCATCTGCTAACTCCAGCACTTCATAAGGGGAACAAACAAAATTTACGGGTAAGTGAATACCCCAAGAGCTCAAAAGTTCTAACAAGTATCTCGACCAAGAAACGGCCACCGTGGCAGCACCTAATGCGTATTCTAAAACTAGATCCCAACCAATAATCCAAGCTACAAATTCTCCCATTGTGGCATAAGAATAAGTATAAGCACTCCCTGCAACTGGAATCATAGAAGCAAACTCTGCGTAACATAGTCCGGCAAATGCACAACCTACTGCTGCAAGTATAAATGAAATGGTGACTGCTGGGCCTGCATGATTCGCGGCAGCAATACCGGTTAAGGAAAATAGTCCCGCTCCTATGATTGCCCCAACTCCCAATGCTACTAGACTGGTGGAACTAAGTGTCCGCTTTAATTCATTCTTTTCTCCAGAAGCAGACTGTACCAGCTTATCAATTGACTTTTTAGCCCATAAATTTGATGCCATCAGAAATATTTCTTTGTAGTTAGGTCGTTGATTACCGCAATATAAACGAAAAAAAGAGGTTTGAAAGACAAACCTCTAAATAAGTACTATTACCTCCACGTCGCACCTCCTAAAACTTGGGGCACGACAATGACTTTTTTCTCCTTCGCGGGCTTTGGCTTTTAGAAGTCTCAAATGGGTCAAATTGATAAGCTATTGATATTTCATGAGAACCTCCTGATGATGCTCCTAATCCACTAATGGTCAAATCATAACTATATCCGAAAGAAAAGTTATCGAATCTAAAACCAACTAAAGCCACTAAAGCATCATGATTCAATGCATTCGTATCGTTTTTCTTAATGGGGATTCCTCTATACCAAAGACCAAAAGTCAAAGGGCTATATGTAACGTAGGCTCCCAAATCCAACTGGTTAAATTTTCCTTGTTGTTTATATAGGAAGGTTGGTATTAAAACAAATTCTTTGTTTCCCGTAGTGGATAAGTCTGCCAATGGAATATTCAAACCTCCATTTACCATTATTTTCCTGGGAAGATTGTCACCTGTTGAAGTAAAAGCCATATCCGGTTGTGTAAGGTGATGCACCGAAACCCCCAAATATGCCGACGGATTATAATACAAAATACCTCCACTAAAGTCCACAAACTTAACGGTACTCCCTGAATTAGCTAAAGGATCTGAAGAAACTCCACCAGTATATCCATTATTATCAAACTGATCTGGGAATGTTAAACCGTTAGAGTCGAAGGTTCTGTTTGAGCTGGTAGCCTGAACACCCATTCTTAAATAATGGTCATCGATTAAATTTAACTGATAAGAATAAAAGCCCGATATCTCTGTATTCTTTAATCTAGAAGATCCTTGCTGGTCGTTTACGACCATTAAACCTACGCCACTATTGAATTTGTCTATATAGTGATCTACAGAAACGGCAGAAGTAGTATAATTAGCAGCTAATGAGGGCCATTGATTTCTATAATTGAAAATCAGCCTTGGTGCATAGCCTCCACCCGTAAAGGCAGGATTATGATACATGGGAGCAGCATAAAACTGAGAAAACTGAGGGTCTTGAGGAAATGCTTCTAGCCCAGATACCAAAAACAATAAGATGTAAATGCTTTTTTTCATTTAATCACATTCTGTATTTAAAGATACATTAGGTCTAATATACAATTTTCATTCCAATTATATGAAGCTCCCCATGAATCTCAAACATAAAGCCTCTTGAGCAGTGAAGTTTATCTAAAATTTGATAAAATTAACCTTCACTAATCAGAAGACTTATAAAGAACGCATTAACGAAAAATAAATTACAAGGCTTTACCTGCTTTGTTTAAGCCTGATTGATTCTGAAACAGATTTACATCGGCCGCCACCATTTCTTTCACCATCATGGGCAGGTCATATTTAGGCTCCCAACCAAGTTGAGTTTTGGATTTTGTAGGATCTCCAATTAATAATTCTACCTCCGTTGGTCTATAGTATTTCGGGTCAACAGCCACTACAGTTTCACCTATGGCCACTTGAAATTCTGGATTAGAACAAGCTACTACTACAGCAACTTCCTTCTCTTCAGAGCCTTTAAATTCTAATGTAATCCCAACTTCTTTGAAAGCCATCTTTACAAAATCTTTAACTGTGGTGGTAACACCCGTAGCAATTACAAAATCCTCCGGTTTTTCTTGCTGTAAGATTAACCACATGGCTTCAATATAGTCCTTAGCATGGCCCCAGTCTCTTCTGGCATCCATGTTTCCAAGATAAAGACAATTCTTCTTGCCTAATGCTATCTGTGCTACTGCCCTTGTAATCTTTCTTGTAACGAACGTTTCACCTCTAAGCGGAGATTCGTGATTAAACAATATACCATTACAAGCAAACATATCATAAGCTTCCCTATAATTCACAGTAATCCAATACGCATACATTTTGGCCACCGCATAAGGGGAACGTGGATAAAATGGTGTGGTCTCTTTTTGAGGAACCTCTTGAACAAGGCCGTACAATTCAGAAGTTGAAGCCTGATATATCCTTGTTTTTTTTGTCAGACCTAAAATCCTAACCGCTTCTAAAATTCTAAGCGTACCTATGCCATCGACGTTCGCGGTATACTCAGGTGAGTCAAAACTAACCTGAACATGAGACATGGCTCCAAGGTTATAAATTTCATCTGGCTGAACATCTTGAATGATTCTAATGATGTTTGTAGAATCACTTAGATCGCCATAATGTAACACAAACCTCACATCTGCCTCATGAAGGTCTTTATAAATATGATCTATTCTATCTGTGTTGAATAATGAAGCTCTTCTTTTAATTCCGTGAACTTCATATCCCTTCTCAAGTAAAAACTCAGCCAAATAGGCTCCGTCCTGACCTGTTACGCCAGTAATAAGTGCTTTTTTCAAAATCGATTAATTTATTTTTAAACCTTTTTGGACATCTACATTGTCCATTACCACTTTGGAAGAAGAAAACCTCCCTACTATTGATGCATAATACTTGTCTGCATCCATCTTCTTTAAAAAATCTCCAACCTTAACCCTGTAAGTTGGTTGACTGTACGACTCGTAAATTTCTAACTCAGGATAATGTTGTAAGATATACGATTTCGCTATTTCAAAACCTTCTCTACTATTACCAGAGAAAATCTGCAAACGATAACCTGGAAGCTCTGTAATAGAGGCATTATGTTTTGAAATGTCATCTAGAACTTTATCAATTTTTTCATTATCGCTTTTTAAAGACACCGGCACATAAGCATTTCTATCAAGCTCTTTTTCTTCAGCTTTATTGTTCACGGGTTCTTTCATCATTTTCATCTTTGGTCTAACCCCAGCAAGAGACTCTTCATAATTCGAAACCTCAGAAGAGCCCCCCGACTTATTAGAAGTAATGTTCCTTGCACAGGAAACCAGTATTGTAAAAGAAAGAATCAGATATATGGTATACTTCATGAAAACGAAATTAAAATCTAAAATCCATGCCTTTTGAATTTACAAAATTATATGAAATATTGAACATTTTATGGAAACCAGTAAAAATGACCTACCTAATAATAAATTTAAGCGTTCGAAAGGCTTCAATGTCTCCAAAATTAAATTCTATTCCGTAACTTGATTATAAATAACTTAAAGCCATTAGACCTTGATATCTTTCAAACGAATAATTCAACTTTTCCTTATTATGTTTTTGGTAAGAGGGCTCGAATTGAATGCTCAATCTTCAAAGAAAACATCGATTTGGTTGGAGTCAAGTTTATTCTTGGCCAATGAAAACAAGGCTCCATTTTGGCTTCATGCCAATAATTATGGAGAAACACCTAAAACCTTACCTTCTTTACAGCTCAAATTCTCACTTCAAAACCAATATGACAGCACCAGAAATACGGTGGGTAAATTAAAGTCAGTTGATTGGGCATATGGCATAACAGCATTAAGTAATTTCAATAAGAACACTGAATTTCTACTTTCTGAAGCCTTTTTAAAAGCACGCTGGAAATCATTAGAACTTTATATTGGGCGAAGAAAGGAAATCTTCGGATTGACCGATACATTGAGTACCTCAGGTTCTTACATTTGGTCTGGAAACGCCTTACCCATGCCTAAAGTACAATTCCATACGCCAGGCTATGTTCCGATTGAAAAAAAAGGCAGGGTCTCTATTAAAGCCGGAATTTCACATGGATGGTTTGGCAAAGACAGTGTCGTTTCAGGTCATCTTTTACATCAAAAATGGCTGTATCTAAAACTCGGCAAAGAAAACGCAAAGGTTAAGTTTTACACCGGCATCAACCATCAGGCCATGTGGGGAGGATATTCTGAAATTTTGAAAGACGTTGGGGGACCAATCCCTCCAACGATAAATGGTTACTTAGCACCCTACCCTTTGTACTCTTACCAATATTTACTTATTCCTTTTTTGCAGAAAATTGTACCTCCTAATCCCCAAAAAGTAACAGGATTTGACGGAGGTCTTGCCATCGGGAATCAATTAGGTTCTATTGATATTGGCACAGAAATAAGAATTAATAATTGGAAACTTTACGTTGGCAAACAGCAACCTTATGATTTCGGTCGCTCAGTTAAAAACTTGAATAATATAGAAGATGGTCTTTACACTATAAGTATATCCACGCCTTACACTCTGTTAAATAAATTTGATTTTGATTTTTTCTATACAAAAAGTCAAGGGAGAACGAGGTTTGGGAAAGTCAACGAAAGCAATCTAGGTGAAATCGACAATTACTTTTTACATGGTGTTTATCAAAGCTGGTCCTATAAGGATAGAATAATTGGAAACCCTTTTATTCTATATAAGTCAGAAAGCGGCGAGCTTGCATACAATAATAGAGTTAAATACTATTCAGTATTATTTAAGGGAAATTTCAAATTCGTAAATTATGAAATTAGACATACCTTTTCGCTTAATTTCGGCACCTACATTAACGATTTTTTAAAAAAGCAACATTCTTCAAATATACTTCTTCAAAAAGCATTCAACCAAAAATGGTTTTTCCAACAAATATTTTCTTTAGATGAAGGCACGTTATACTCTTCCTCTTTTGGCTCTAGAAGCTCATTGAGGTATATATTTAAATAATTTTTTTTATTCAAGGCGAACATGCTCTATCAAACCATTAAATAATATTTGTTGACAGAACTGCCGTATTCTAATTACCTTTATAGTCCCTTAATATGAAACGGAATGGCCGAGTTAAGTATAAATAAAATTAACTTCGTTGCATTTGGTATATACCTTTTGTTAGGTTTCCCTTTTGCCTCCTTTTCACAAGATTTATGTGAAACTGATCTTAGTAAAAACCCTAACTATCTGCAAGATGGATTTGAGTTACTAACTCCAAATGTAGGCTGTGGACCCTATACTGTAAAATTGCAGGATAAAACAGGGTTTTCAGACATTAAATATATTTACTACTACCAAGGACAAGATAAATCTAAATTAAATTCTTTAGGTCCAGTTACAAGTACCGAAAACACTTATTTCAAGCCGGAAAAAACGTCTAATTACACCATATTACAATATGGAAAAAAGGCCAGCGGGGATGCTTTTTATTCATGTAAGAATGTTACGGTTCGGGTAGACAATACTCCAAAGTTTAGTTACACACTATGTAATAACTCCAGTTTGACTATTGATATCCCAGAAGCTATTGTAAATAGTTTTGACTACTATGAAATTAATTGGGGTATAGGAGCAAAGGAAACGGTTAAGAAGGCTGAGCTTTCTTTTTCGAAAACCAAAAATATAGCATTACCCATCGACATCAATGTAGAAGGTTTCTACACTGGTCTTGCTATAAATTGTGGGGCTCCAAGTCCAGTAACATTAAGAGCACCCACTGCCTCTGGTATAGATTTATTGTTTCACCCGAACATTGACAAAATTGAGTTAAACACAGCCTCCTCAGGTACAATTTCCTTAGTTGGTGCTTTTAACGGTTCGGGGTATGAGGTATATAAGACAGAAAAAAACACACCTTATAATGCAAGCCCGTATTTAAGTAATCAACAACCTGGAAATATCCCCTTTGAAATTGAGGACTCTACAAAATCCTATTGTTTCTATGCCATAAGAAATATATCATGTGGAATTGAACAATCGGCAGAAATCTGTACCATTCCTTTTTTCGACCCAACCTTTACTGAGCAAGAGAACATTTTAAATTGGGATGAATATAAAAAAAGGCAATTCGATTGGCCAAACCAGCCCATATACGGAAGATTTTTAGAGCATAGTACCTCCATAATTGTAAAAGAGAACCTGTCGAGCAGCACAGACATTGCAGTACCAAACTCCCCTCCAGAATACTATCATACCATTAACTGCTCAAACGACTACTGTTATAGAATAAAAGTACAAACGTCGGGACAACTTTTCAGATTCAAATATGAGGGTGAAAGTCTTTCTAATGAAATATGTATTTCTCGAAAAGACTTTGAACCCGAAAGTATAAATAGTTTATATGTCACTATTGAAAATGATTTACCCATCGTCAAATTTAAAGATGACAGTGGCTGGTTATTGAATAAAGACAAGTTTTATCTCTATAGCGAAACAAACCTTGTTGACAGTGTTGATGCTTCCCAAAGCTCTTTTAATACTAATTTAGACGCCTCTTCTAAAAGTCAATGCTTCCAAGTCCAATACTTAGATGAATGTGGTAGTAGATCTAAACGCTCTCCAGAGGTTTGTTCTATTTATCTGGAAACTGACAATGTTTCAGAACTATTTTGGGAAGAGAGTCTTCCTTTCTCTCCAAACTCAATAGACGCTTATGAAATTATTGCAATTGATGAAACGAATTCTAACTTAAGAACATCAATTTCTTCAGGAACTAATTTTGGAGATGGAGCCTATCAACCCAACTTAGAGAACAATGAATTTGAAGCACGGTTTATTATTCGCGTTATTACTTCATCTGGCTTAGAATCATACTCTAATATCGCAACACTCCCTATAGATGCTGAGTTTTTCTTCCCTAACACATTCTCGCCCACGAGCAGCATATTAGAAAATAAAACCTTTAAAGTTTTCGGAAATTTAAATGCTTTAAGCTCCTTTAAAATTAATATTTACGATCGCTGGGGAAGAATAGTTTTTTATAGTGACGACCCATACTTTAGTTGGGATGGCAGTTATAAAGGAATAAATTTGCCCACGGGAACATTTACATATAGCGTAGAGGCACTAAACAAAAGAGGGGAAACCCTTTCTTACTCGGGCCTAATTAATATAATTAAATAATGAGAAAGGGTTTATCCTGTATATCAATGACTCTTGCGTTAATGTTTGCAGGAATAGATGGTAACTGCCAAAGTATAATTAAGAACAATGAGTATACAGCGTCATCTTCATTATTCCTATCAACCACTGATAAGCTTCCTTTTTGGTTGCAAGCTAATCAATATGGAGAAGTCCCATATGAATCGCAGTTTTTACAATTAAAATCCTCTGTTAAACATGAATATGACAGCCTATACACGCTAAAGAAGGCTCTTAATAAGCTTAGTTATGGTTACGGTTTTACTGGGGTAATCAATGCCGGAAAGGTCAATCAAGTCATAATTCCAGAAGGTTATTTTAAAGTTCGACATGGCAATTTTGAACTATATGCCGGAAGAAGAAAAGAGGTTTTAGGCTTAGTAGACTCAACGCTTTCTAGTGGCTCGTTTGTTTGGTCAGGTAATGCCTTACCTATCCCAAAAGTTCAAATCTCTACGCCCAACTATGTACCTATAATAGGAAACGGTCTTATCTCAATCAAAGGTTCCTATGCACACGGGTGGTTTGGCAGTACGGACTCCGTAAAAAACTACTACCTACATCAAAAAACCTTCTACACCCGAATTGGTAGACCAGCTTGGAAGATTAAGTTTTATGGAGGATTTAATCATCAAGTACAATGGGGAGGGCGACCGATCGTTCCATGGTATGATATTAGAACAGAACAAATTATAACAAAATACCCTTCTGATTTAAAAACATACATCAACGTCGTTTCTGGCTTAAGCCTAAACAGAAAATTGGACGCTGGTCTGGACAAAGATGGCGTACCCTATAATGAAGCATTTAATAGGGCGGGTAACCACCTTGGAACTATTGATGTAGCCTTAGCGTTCGAAACTCTTATTGGAAAGCTTCTTATATATCGTCAAAGCATCTATGAAGATGGCAGTTTGTTTTACTTAAGTAATATTAGCGATGGTTTATTAGGTATAAGTTTAAGTCCTCCTATAAATACAAACTCCAAAGTCAAACTTAGAAAAATTAACTTTGAATACATAGACTCTAGAAATCAAGGAGGTAAAGGAGGAAGTGGAAATATAATCCCAGAACTAAGGGGACAGGATAATTACTTTAACAACTCATTGTATAAAGACGGATGGACGTATCAATCGATAACTTTAGCCAATTCTTTTTTTCTACCTATTAGCGAATACTCTTCTTTAATACCCAAATCATCTGAAATTATTAGTTCGAAAGTTTTTAACACCCGAATTTTAGCTTTAAACTTTAGCAGCATGCTATCCTATAATAATCAAAACTTCGTTGCAAAATATGCTGAAAGTAAAAACTATGGTAATTATGCGTTTGAGTTCAATAAACTTGTTCAGCGATCTTTATTTTTGGGATGGAATACAAGAATTAAAAGCTATATATTAAATGTTGCCGTGGCAAGTGACTGGGGCGATTTTTTAGGAAACCGAACAGCTATAAACCTTGGTCTAACTTGGAACTCAAATCAATAATATCAAGGGATTGATACTCCGAATTTTGACTAATATATTCTGGCACTAAGGTTTTCAACTGAGACACCAAAGATATCTTTTCCTCATTTAAGCTTTTACTTAAACGTTCTATTGCAGTACTTAGTTCTTCGGTATTGCATGACTTGACTTTTGATATCATTATTTTCGGATGATGGGTAGGCAAAGTTGCTTCTGCGTCATTTAATAACTCTTCAAACAGCTTTTCTCCAGGCCTTAACCCAGTTATCTTTATCTCAATATCCTGACCAATTTGAAGGCCAGAGAGTTTTATCATTCTCATTGCTAAATCAAATATCCTCACTGGCTCCCCCATTTCAAAAACAAAAATCTCTCCCCCTTTACCCATGGTACCTGCTTCCAAAACAAGCTGACATGCTTCTGGAATGGTCATAAAATATCTTATGATTCGTTTATCTGTAACGGTAATTAGTCCTCCATCTTCAATCTGTCTTTTAAACAAAGGGATGACTGAACCATTAGAGCCTAGTACATTTCCGAACCTTGTTGTAATAAATCTTGTTTTATTTTGATTTACATTAAGGCTTTGAACATACATTTCCGCTAATCTCTTAGTTGCACCCATCACATTGGTTGGGTTTACCGCCTTGTCCGTTGAAATAAACACAAATCTGTCTACTTTATGTTTCAAAGAAAGGTCTGCAATATTTCTAGTACCTAAAACATTGACTTCGATTGATTTATTAGGATAGGCCTCCATCAAGGGTACATGTTTATATGCCGCTGCATGAAAGACAACATTTGGTTGCTCCTTCTCAAAAACATTCGTTAACTGCACTTTGTCCAAGACACTTCCTACAAGGGAAACACATTCAATACTGGTTTGTTTTCCTAATCTTTTCAGCTCAGTTTCTAAGTCGTATAATGCCGATTCTGCCTGATCTAACATGAGAACCTTTTTAGGTTCAAAACGTATGACTTGTTTAACAATTTCACTTCCTATGCTGCCTGCTGCTCCCGTAACAAGAATCACCTTACCCCTTAAAAAAGAACTTACAAGTCTATTATTTAAAGTAATGGGATCACGTTCAAGAAGATCTTCAATTCTAATACTTTTAATTTGACTAGAACTTAATTCCCCATTCATCCACTGTTTTACCGGTGGAATAATTTTAATGGTTATTCCTGTTTCTAGCAATTCATCGATGATTTCATTTTTCCTAGTTGAGCTTATACCTTGAATAGCAAAAACTACTTCTATGGATTTAAGCTTTTTAATATCTCCTTTTAAATAGGAAGTTATTGCAACTTTCCTGCTTATTACCCTAACCCCTTCAATAGTTTTACCTATCAATTGAGGATTATCGTCAATAAAAGCCAATACCTCATATCTCAATCGTTTATCCTGTTGAAGTGTATTCTTACTAATTCTACCTAAATAACCCGCTCCATATATAAAAACCTTTTTTTCCACCTTAAATGAATTCAATAATCTTTCATAGGTACTTTTTACCATTATTCGGCTAAAAATTAGCCCCACGGAAACGATAAAAAAACCAATGATAATGATGGAAATTGGAACATGAAAATAGGGAGACAAGATCTCAAAATCTATATAATTGAGAACAATTAATACAAGACTAGATAAAGAGGTGGCTTTAAAAATATTAACAGCATCTTCTATACTTGTATGCCTTATGATTCCTGTATAAGTCTTAAAATAAATAAATGCCGCTGTTCTTAGAACAACTACAATTATTAATTGGTATTTAAAAACCGAGGCATCAAAGTATCGAAAATCAAAATTAAATTCTATAAAAGAAGCCAAGACAAAAGAGCAACAGACAATAACAATGTCCATCAGCAAGATGAGCCATTTGGAAACGAATTTTTCGGATACCGATAGTAAGTATTTGTTCATGTGCTTATTAAAGAACCCAATTTAATTATTATTTAATTACTGGAGTTCCAATTTTAGTGAAATTTATTTTTCGGTAAAGAATTTAACGCCCATTCTATCCTTTTCCTAGTTAAAAAACTTATAACTAAAAGAATAAGAAAGGGTATTAAGAAAATAAAATCAAAATGCTTATAGCTAATAATCCAACAATTTAATACCGCCTGCATACCGGCATAAAGCAACGAAACCTTTAAATGTCCTATTCCTACTTCGTTTGTGAGTAATTGATAAAAATGCCTTCTGTGGGCAACAAAAATATTTTGCTTATCCATTAACCTAACAAAAATTGTACAAGACGTATCCATCAAGTAGATAAAAACAAGTAGCAAATACTTCCAGTCGTTTGAATCCAAAATTAATTTAAACATCAGAAATGCCACAATTAAACCCATGCTAATACTCCCAACATCTCCAGAAAAGCCCTTTGCTTTTTTCCTAAAATTATAAAAAAGGAAAATTATTACGCCCATTCCAAGAAAGGTCAGAAGCCTAGAATCTACGAATGAAAAAACAAATTCATTTATATAATAAAAGGACAAAATTGAAATTAGAGAGTAGCCGCCTGTCAAACCATTAATTCCGTCCATAAAGTTATAAGCATTCATAAATCCCACACCTAAAACAAAAAAAACAAGAACAAGAATCAAGGCCTCGTTAAAAACACCTAATTCCATAAAAACCAAAATCATGGACGCTACTTGAACCAAAATTCTTTGACCACCAGAAAGCGTATAAATGTCATCCAAAAAACTTACCAAGGCTACTATTGACACACCAACCATGAAAAAAGGATATTTAAAGCCACTAACCACAAAAAAAACCATTGTTGCAAGCACAAAAACAATTCCTAAGCCTCTCGTAGTTATAACTTTATGCGAGCTCCTCTCATTTGGAATATCCACTATATTATACCGCTTGGCTATTCCAATATAAAATTGCGTTAATAGCACTAGAATAAAAAAGGAAATAATATACGTCATTATGTTTTGTTGTGATAATAGGCCAATACCTTATTTGGCCGCCATTTCAAAGAATCGCTAGCATTAATACTTTTAAAAGTCAAGTCACTCGTTAGCTTTTCTAACTTATTAGAGTTAATTGGTACTGACATTCCAAATACATACTCTACAAAATCACCAATTTTTGCAAAAAGAATAACCAGAAACAGAGGCAGCAATATTGTTCTTTTGTTAATGCCATAGCCAATTTTCATTGCTCGTTCTAACTCCACGAAAGTAAGGTCTCTGTCATCAGTAAGATTAAAAACCCCTCCTATTTCAAAAGACCGCTCTATTATATTGGCTACATCCGAGGCCAATACAACACTCCTCTTAGGGCTTCTCCCCATTACTCTCACATAATAGCCCTTTTTAACAGCAGAGAGCATAGCTCCCAAATTCCCTGGAGGGTTATCTCCCGCAATTAAAGGTAGCCTAAAAATTGTTAAAATCACACGATGCGTTTCACACCAAGCTTTCACCAAGCGTTCACTTTCAATTTTACTTAATCCATAAGGATCAACCGCATCCAAAGGGAAGGTTTCATCAATATCTATTCCATTGTGTAATCCATAAACTGCGACAGAACTAATAAACACAAAATAACGAGGCTTATTTTTATGCCTCTCCAAGCCCTTAAGTAAGTTAGCAGTTATGCTCACATTATCCTTGTAAAACTTGTCTTTCGAGTCCTTAGTTTTAGGAACAAAATGTGCTAAACCAGCACAATGTACCACGGCATCAATATTACTTTCGCCAATTTCTGGCACTTCCTTTGTCAAATCACAAACAATGTTATTTCTATTGCTTGCTGTTTTCTTTCTAACGACTTCGTGAACCTCATTCTTAACCATCAATTGATTATAAAGATGAGAACCTAAAAAACCTGTAGAGCCTGTAAATAATATATCCATAAAAATAGAGCCTTTATCACTAAAGGCTCTATACTAAAAATAACATTAAAAAAATGTGAATTATTTAATAGATGCTTTAAGAGCCTGATTTTCGGCTTTTAAAGACTTAACTTCTTTATTTAGTTCAATCATATAAAGCGTCAATTCCTCAATTTTCTCCATAAACATTTTAGAGGTCTCTGCTACTTCTAAACCATTTGCAGCCATTTCTTCTGCGGAAGGAACATTAGGTAAATGATTGTTTTCTTTTACAAACTTCTCAACATCACTTAAAGGCATTAACTTATAATCAGCCGCAAAAACATAATCAGCCCAATCTGCAGAAGAAGCTAATGCTACCTTTACTTTCTCAGTTAAAATTCCACCTTTTACCAAAAGGTTATACCCTCCAGAAGTATTTGCAGAAGATCTTTTTGCTGGGGTTACATCTCCAATAGATACAAACTTAGCAGAGAAATCACCATAAATTAGCGGCATGGTAGTATTAGTGGTAGCTACGTATAGCTTATCAGAACCTGTTTCATTATAACCAGCACTATTTCCTAAAAAGATATTGTTAGTACCAGCGATGTTGTTATAACCAGCATTATTACCAATACCGACATTATTATTCCCTTGACCTTTATACAAAGCATAAGAACCTAGAGCCAAGTTACCCTGTCCAGCGGTATTTTGATACAATGAGTTTGTACCAAAGGCCAAGTTGTTACCACCCGTTGTATTAGAAACCATAGAAGATAAACCAATGGCAACGTTTCCTGTACCAGTTGTATTAGCATACAAAGCATTTCTTGCAAAAGCGGTGTTATAAGAACCAGAAGTATTTGAACGAAGTGCATTCATCCCTATTGCTGTATTCTGAATACCCGTTGTATTACTTCTTAAAGAGCTCGACCCATATCCCGTATTATTAACACCTGAAGTCACACTTCCTGAATATTGACCAAAAAATGTATTTTCGGTTGCAGAAGTACCAATATAACCACTTTGAACACTACCAACTTTAAAAACTAAAGGAATATTATTTAAAGCTCCAATAAAATCCGACGCTCCAATATTGTTTCCTGTTCTCGTCCAGTCGTTTGGATCTGCCGCGATAGACTTGGCTTCATTGTCTGACATTGCAGACCAGTCTTTACCATTAAAGAAGTAAAAACCTGCTTCATTACCAGTTTGATAAACTAACAAACCCTGAGCCGGATTATCAATTAAGTTTCTTTCTTCCAAACTCATTCTAGGTATTAATAAACCCTTGTTTTGAGATTGAATATCTAATACCGCAGAGTTATCTGGACTTACCGTACCTATACCTACGTTATCTTGTGCAAATGTGCTAGTAGCTACTGCAATTCCAAGAATCGCAGGCAGCAGTTTGTAAAATTTCTTCATGTTATTTTCTTTTTAGTCAATTATTATGAAATAAAAGTATACACCATTTTCTTTAATCTAAAGCATAATAGACCTTTTTTATTAAATGGTTTTTCTAAAACTTAGAACTTTCTATACTTTTTTACAGCATTAAAAGTCCAATTTACAAAGAACCAAGCGGATTTTAATAAGTTAATTTTCTCTATTCTTCTATAAGTAAGCCAAACCTCAACCGCCGAATTAAGTTTATTTCTAGAAACTGAACCCGGCAATACCCTATATGCCATCAGGTCCTTTTGCATGCCATAAGCTTTAGCCTCTTTTTTCAAAATTTCTAACCATAGCACAAAGTCATCATAATAGACTTGCCGCATTTTTATTGGCCATGAAACAATCTTGGTATCTATTAAAACCGTTGAAGTAGCAATTGCGGTGTTTTTCAGTAATTCACTATAAACTATAGTTTTGGGTACACTTACTCGCTCACCTTCTAGCTCTCCTTTAAAACGATGAAATTCCGTAAAAGAAAAGCCAACGGATCTATTCAGCATAAAATGAAGCTGCTCTTCAAGTTTATGCGGGCTCCAGAGATCATCTGCGTCTAAAAAAGCGATAAATCGACCGCTTGCGTTTGATAAACTATTATTTCTAGTTTCTGCTGGCCCTACATTCTTTGGGTTTAAGAATAGTTTAATGCGAACATCTTTTGCTGCATACGCTTTCACCACTGCTACGCTATCATCTTGAGAGCAGTCATCACTTATAAGCATTTCCCAGTTTTCATAGGATTGATTTATAACAGAATCTATGGTCTCAGAAATATAAGCCCCCGCATTAAACATGGGCGTAATAATAGAAACCTTTATACTATTTGTCATAATGAATGCACATTTCTTTAAAAGATTCTTTTAAATCATATTCTGGTCGATAGCCTAGCTCTTGTTCCGCTTTATCAATTGTCACATTGGGGCTTCCTAGGTGAAGAGCTCTTGACAGACCATTTAAGCTAACACTGATTTTTTGCAAAGTATCCGACTCGGTTTTCTTTGACTCTAAAACGCCTTTAAGTATTTTGAGTATTGGACGCATTAAAAAACCACCCAGGCGAGAATAGAGAATTGTTATTATAAAATTTTTAAGGCTACCCTCTGCAAAAACATTATCATTGCTAGGTGAATAAGTAAGTTGTTTCTGCTCCCCGTATATAACAGATGCATGTAATTCATATAAATCATGCCATTGAACAGTATTTTTATAAGAAATCAAAAAACATTGATAGGCCTGCTTAAAGTTTGTTCCTTCCAGTTGGGTCGCTCTAAAAATGGCTTGAGAAACATCTGCCACATAAACCGCAGCCACTTTTCCTTTTCCATTTTTGGGAATGACTAATTCTGGCGAATGCAATAGGCCTATTATGGTTTTGCTCCAGTTCCCAGCTAAGCCATAAACAATGGTAGGCTGTAAAACAATTTTCAATAACGATGATGGTGCCTTTGCTAATAGGTCCTCTATCTTTTGCTTTTCATGGGTATAAATGTCTTGAAGTTTCGATTTTTTAGAAATTTCATTAATCGTAGACTTATCCCTACTTAAGTCATAAACTATATAGGAGCTTAGATATATAAGGGTTTTAACATTATTCGTTTCACAAGCCTTTAGTATATTCCTAATGCCAGCAATGTTATCTCTATAAGAATGATCAAAGCCAGCATGTACTAAAACGTCGCAACCACTTGTAAGGCGTTCAATCGCCTCTTGATTGTCTAGCGAACCAATGATTTCGACCATTCCAGCACTTAGGTTTTCTACTGGTCTCCTATGTAATACCCGTATGGTAGAGAAATCACACCCATACCTTTGAAGAAAATCTTTCCCAATAAAACCACTACCACCTATAATCCCTAAAGTCATACCTTATCCCCTTCTAAATGGTCTGCTAACCTAAGAGCCAAAGCGGCTATTGTAAGGCCTATGTTTACATTTCCAGAGGTAGGAAAAACGGAGCCATCGCAAACGTAAAGGTTTTTTGTATTAAAAACTTTTAAATCAGCATCCACTACTCCGTCGGCATCCGTATCTGCCATTCTTGCGGTACCCACATGATGTGCACCAGAGGTGAAAATGTTTTCCCAATTAAAGTCACTTTCTTTATGCGTTATTTCAAAATCCTTATCATCAAAGAAATTTTCAAGGCACATATTATACACCAGCCTCATATTTTCGATATCATACGGAGCCAAACACCAATTCACATTAGCTTTTCTGTACCCATATTCGTCTTTGACTTCAGATAAACTCACATGGCTCTCCCAACTAGGCACTTGCTCCGTCATAAAAAACAAGTCGGCATATTTATAAGAAACATTAAGTGAAAGCTTATACGTTAAAATCTGCCTTACCACATTTAAATTCAATAAGGTGTTTTTTATATCTGAAAAAGTAAGTTTCCCACTTTTATAAGTCAAGAGAGACAATTTTATCTTCTCCGATTTGTCATCTATACCCTTCACAAAAGAAGGTCTTATGTAAAAGTTATGATTAGGAAGTTTATATTTCTCTTGACACTCCTCCTTAAAAACTAAACCCGTCTTAATTTTTGTTCCGTTTCCGTAAGGGGTGGTGGAATAAATATGAGCCTTTTGCTTTTTCCGAAATTTTAGTTGGACCAAATTCCCCATAGGATGATCCATTAGATATCTACCAATATTTTTATTGTATATCCAGCTGGAGTTTAAAAGTAATCGCGGAGTTTCTAAAGCCCCGGCACAAACTATGAACTTATCTGCAAAAATTTCCTTCGTTTGCCCTTCTCCATAGCCAACAAGACAAGAAATTACAGTACCTGCAGAACCCTCTTTTAAGGCTAAAGCGGTGGTTTCATCATAAAGCTGTACATTAGGAAACCGCCCTGTAATATCCTTAATAGTTCTTTTAAGGCTTAAAATATTTTTGGGTTGCTGAAACAGCTTATTTTCTAAAAGATCTTTATTGAAGTTTATGCTCTCCATAGACTTCTTTAAAAAGGCATTTAGTCTACTTAAAAAGAAATAATTATACTCCTCTATTCCAAAGAAGATGGCAGCCTTCTTATAATAAGACATGATATCATCCCTAACTATGGGCCAACCACTTTTAGGAATCCAAGAACGTTTTTTAAAATCAATTTCATCCAAAAAACTCAAAACACCATGCCAGAGGTTACTCGTCCCTCCCACCTGAACACTTGTGGTGATCATTTTAAATGGTAAACCCGTTGATTCATAATGTTCGTCTTTTTTGGGACTATTACCTCCGGCCTCTATTAATACTATTTTACTGTTTGGGTTCTTTTTAATCAAAGAATCTAACAGCATTCCCCCACCTATACCGGAACCAATAATGCAGTAATCGAATTTCATCTTTATACCTTTTTCCACTGATTTAAATCAAAGTCAAACTTCTTAATAACTTTAGCTGGTACTCCGGCAGCAATACAGTTAGCAGGTATACTTTTTGTTACAACTGAATTAGCCCCTACTATACTACCTTCTCCTATTTCAACACCCATTAGCACAGCCACATTTTCACCCAACCATACATTATCACCAATCTTCACCTCATCCGCATATGTTTTTCTGTCTTTGGGAATGCTTAAAGGACTATCATGATGGCCCTCAAAGCCGTAGCTGCCATGACTACAGTCAGATATGTACACCTTGCTGGCTATTAGTACATTATCTCCAAATGTAATTTTTTTTGCTGCAGTTATATGCACGTAATCGTTGATTTGAATGTTCTTACCAAAGTATATTTTCGTTTTTTGTTCCCTCTCGTTTCCAACAAACTCTGCTTCAATTCGACATCCGACACCCGTAGTCAAACTTTCCCCAAAATCTATAAAAGCTCTACCTCTAATATCAATCGGGAAACGCATTAAACGAGCCTTTCGAGCGATCAGTTTGGTCCTCAAAAAGCAATAAGACAAATAAAAGAAGTTTGAAAGTGAATATCTTCTAAACATCTTCGGTATAAATAGGCAGTGGGAAAAAAAAGTTAAAAAAATATAAAAAAACGGCAACAACAAGGATAGCCGAGAAATAACCGGCACCTATTAAACTAACAATAGATGAAACAGAAATCAAAGAAAGTAAAATAACACAAACTAGCAAATCTGAAATCCCTTTAAAATGAAGAAAGTTTCTCCATGAGATTCCAGTAAAAACGCCAAACAAAAGGGTTACCAATGAAGATAAAAAGTAGCCAAAATCAAGATACATAGCTCCTATTTGGGTGAAATAAACCCCAGGATTAACTATCTCAGAAACTATTTTATCCGAATTAATTATATTAAATCCAATCTTATTTAACATTAGAACAAAGGTCTTAAACTCGTACGCACCCAAATATGGGAAACTTTTAGGTTGAGGTGCATTCAGTAGTACATCCAATTGATTCACCCCATGAGCAATGTAATATTCAAAGTAAATCACTACAGTAGTCAAATTCGGGTTATACCTTATCAAGGTTTCCGTAAAACTTTTTGGCTTACAGAGTCTTAGATAATACGCCACTTGGCTTATATCTTGATGACTTAATCTATCCATAAATATTTGACCAGAGATAAGGATAAATATAATAGCGGCTAAAGAAAGAATGAGTTTTGTTTTAAACGCTAATTTTACGGGACTAAGTTTTCGGGCAAAAAGATAAATTATCAAAAAAGTAAATGCAGTAAATCGTCCTCCGGTCATGAATGAAGTGAGAATCCCACCAAAAAAACTAATATTTAACAAATATCTTTTAACTCTACTCAAGATTTTTTCATAATAGATCGCAATTATACCGGCTAGCAAAGGAAAGCCAAACAATAAAGTAGCTATCATTCCATATATACTAGAACCTAGTTCTTTGGTATCATCACCGATGGATGCTCCTCGTATTTCCGTAAAACCACTTAAACTCATGTCTGCATCATACCTTTCAGATAACCCTCTAACTTTTAGGTACATAAAAAAAATACAAATGACTGATAACAATATTGTTAAGTTCATCAGAAATAACAAATTTCCCCGAGGTGAGAATCCTCTAAAGCTTAATAAAAAAATCCTTTTAACGCTGATAACCTTATTAACCCCGAATATATAGCCGCATACAAAGGTTACAATAAATACCACTATGCTTACACTAGTTTCGATGCTTACACTGTCATAATTCATTAAACCAGCAAGCCTAATAAAGACCACCACAAACCAACTTAACAAAAAACACTTAACCGGATAGTAATGAGACATTCACTTAAACCTTTGTAATAGGAAAGAGTCCTTCTAAAATATTTCTTGCTAAATCTTTTTTATCCATATCTGAAAACAATTTACACTTCTCTTCTTCTCCAACATATGGAAGTTTACCAAGACTAAAATAAACTTCTGATTCAGCCAAAACAACTTTTTTATCCGCCATAATAGCCTCAACACCAGTTGTTCCTGTCCAAACCACAACATAGTCCGCCAATTCAAACATTTCATAAGTGGAAACAAAAGGGCTAATTAGGAACGTGTTTTTGTAACTTAATATATTTTTATAAATATTTCTGTCTCTTCTAAGATAAGATGCTGTATGCTCCTTTACCAATACCTTATATCCATTATTTACATAGTATTGGATAGTTTTATAAAGAGAAAAGTAGTAAGTCAAATAGTTTTTCTTTGTCACCCAATATTCGGTTGTAGCTTCTGGATGATAATGTAATGGTATATAGACAAATTTCTCTGATTTATTACACCTCAAAGAAGATACATCCTTAGTGAAATACTTATTGACACAAAAAATATCTATCAATCGTCTCGGATATGTATCCACAACCGTCATTAAGAATCTATAATTAAGCTTTTTAAAAAGCTTATAATTAATCAAATAATGTAAAACATACTTTGCCTTATAGGAAAAATAATATCTTAAAACTTTGAGGTAAACTTGCTTTTTAGATGACACATATGGTTGGTCATACTTTTTTGACATTTTTTCTAAAAACCCATCTACTTCACTATCATCAACTTCCCTTACCTTATTTAGCTCTCCCCTTTCCGTAATTCGAATATGCTCTCTTCCAAAAGAACTGCCACAAGAAGATATAACTCGAATGCCTTTTTGTCTCGCCATTTGTGTCAAAATATCAACAATATAACAATCAGGCATATTCGTCACTAAGACATCAAAAGAATTTTCTCTGAAAAAGTCAAGCAAAAATTTAGCACATGCAAAAATAAGATTGCAAGAATCCAAGTAGGACATATCTATCCTAAAAACTCTTTCATTCTTTATAATTTGATTGATATCCAAGTTGTTTTCAAAAAACAAATAATCTTCTGCTGTATAATCATTCACGTTATACTTTTTCAGATCAAGATAATAGTCTGTCTTAGTTGGGTAATCGGATAAGATCTTATACTCTTCAGTTTTTAAATAATTCTTAATAATCAAGTCACCATACTCACGAAACATGTTCCCATACCCCGTCGGTTCTCTAGCATATAACAATACTTTAAGTTCTTTCACTCCAGATAAAGCTTCTATCATATTAGATTAATTTTCGTACTTAATTCTTCTAAAAACAATGTTTAAAACGTAAAGACTATAACTGAAAATGAATAGTCCATTAGAAAAATAAATGGTAAACACAGAAAACCCATTTTTAGCTAGAAAAACAGAAACACATATACAACTGACAAAAATCACCAAAACGGCACCCAACATACTATTATTGAAATCCTTAAATACCGCAATAGGGCTAAAAATGCCAACAATAAAGAAAAAACCTTTAAAAATCGTTATTAGAAAAGCAACTAATACGATATCATTAAACTGAGGGTAAATTGGTGTAATAAGGAATAAGAACAATACAAAACAAAGTAATAAGCCTATATAGGCAATAAATGAAACTTTAAATTGCTTTATCAAACTTTCTTTCTTTAGTGATTTTATTTTCTCTCCTAAAGTGATATTTGACAAATAACTGAAAGCACTAATTACAACAACAATTATTTGCGATAAGCTAAACGCAAAGGAATATGTAGGCAAATCTGAATAAAAATACTTCTCTACAATAAACCTTTCAGAAAATATCAGCAAACCAAAAACTAAGGTGGCAAGAACTCCTGTAAATATTTTTTTAACCATTACGAAATACTTCAACACATCCGTTTTAGATATTGAAAGGAACCCCTCTATAATGATAAATCTTTTTATCATTATAATCCAAACTAAGAAAGCGAAGAAAAAAATGGTTAAAATAAAAATATTCGCAGCCAAGTCTAACTTAAAGAAATAATTCGCCGCACCCAACAAAATACTAAAAACAGCCAAAAGGGGTTTAAAGAAGAATGCGACTGTAAACTCTTTGAGTACTTTTAGCTTTTGTTCTAAAATTGTAAATAAATTAATTATTATTAGAGGAATAATCAATATTTCTAAGCTAAAAACAAAGCCAACAATAATGGAACTCAAGAGGCTTAGGACCAAACCAACTTTGAAAAGCTGCTGGAAATAATCCACTCCAAAATTGTATTTCACATATGTATAGCCACTATATGCACCTAAAAGGACATTGGGAAAAAGAAAGATAGCATTTCGATAATATTCAATATTAGAATATACCTCCGGATTGTCTTTAAGAAAAAAAGGTAACATTAGGCCATCTACTACTCCAAAAGAATACAAAAAATACCTTATTATTATGGTTTTAATGTTCTTTAAATCGTAATTATCAAGTAGTTTCTTTCTAGCTAAGTTAATTTTTTCAATCATGAAAGGGCGTTTTTTTGTCTAAAAGTCGGTTCCCCGAACCAACAACTATGCTATGAGGCTCAATATTTTTAGAGACCACCACTCCTGCACCAATTAATGCTCCTTTCCCGATAGTCACTCCACCCAAAACAATAACATTTGACGCTATCCAAACGCCGTCCTCAATAACAATAGGCTTTGAAAGATGTTTATACGGAGCAGGCGAACCAAAGTCCAAACCTGCCGTCTCTAAAATTGCCCCTGTTGATATCCTAACATTCTCTCCAATAGTAATCTTACTATGAGCTCCTAAGGTGCAATATTTATTAATGCCACTGCCCTCGCCAATGTAAATATTTTCGCCATATTTAATGTCAGTAGTCCAATGACAAAGAGCTGTTTTGCTTGCATTAGGAACAAGTGCATGAAATCGCAAATGACTAAATACACGGTCAAAGAAATGAATGAATTTAAGGAAAAGAAGCGTTAAAGCTTTCACAAATCCATTTGACGCAACTTTGGTGTATAGAGTTTTAGTCATTATTTAATTAAAAGTCTGTTAACAAAAAGATTTAGTTGGTCAACCTGTGCAGAATCAAAACTTACTGGCTTATAAGTCTCCACAGCAAGAGGGTTTAATGAATACTCTACTTGTAACAATAGCCTCTTTTCAGAATTAGGAAGCAAACCCTTATGAAAACCATAAGTGTCTACTAGAAAAACACTTCCCTTAGGTTCAATAAAAGTCATTACGTTTTCTTTACCAAACACTTTCTCAACTTCTTGGTCTTGATATCTTCTTATTTTCCTAAGCTTAGGCGACAAAGAAGAGCCTTTAACATAAATGTGAGGACCAGCGTCCTTAGAAACATCAGTTAAGTATATAAACAACTTACAAAACTTCCAATCATCCACATCTCTATGGTAAAGCTGAGCCTCCTCTGCCTGCTTTTTCCCACTGTAAGACCACCATAAATTTACATTACTGATCGTGGGGGTTGCTCCTAAAAAATCTTGAGCAATACTAAGAATCCCTGGATCGTTAGCTATCTCTAAAATATCAATATTTTGAACTAATTCATCTCTTCTATAGTGGGCCGTATGAGTTTCGTTAGGCGGGTTCAAAGGATCTATTTCGCCTAAAAGCCTTTTATGTGGGTCAAAGCAGGATAACAGTTTTATTGACTCAAGAATTCTCTCCTGCTTACTTTCAGAAACCTTAGCATTCATTTTTGTGAAGCCATTAGCTCTTAAGTTCTCTGAATGCGTTCCAATCTCGCTCAAATTCATAAAAGCAGATTCTTTATTTGAAGAGTATTCCTTTCCTCTCCCTTTTACTTTCCATTTGATAACAGAATCTCTTAAAGACTTGTTACTCAAGCCTCTCATCAAATAATAATCTAGACCTCGAAATTTATAGTTAAGTATCTTGTGAACCAGTGCTTTCATATTTTTTATATTTAATCTTTTACCAAGTAAAAGGACTGCCCTTTGAAAAATCTTTCTCTGCAGTTTTTCCCAAGACTTCTTCATAAAACTTAGGGCTTAAGCCATCCCCTGGTCGTATAACTCGGATATTTTCAGAAGTAAATTTATCGCCTTTCTTAATATCGTTCACTATATAAATGGATCTTTTAAACTGAAGACTCTTTTCTTCACTTTTCTGTGTATCTAGCTGCGTATGTCCTAGTGCCAAGAACACTCTTTCCGTTTCCACTACTAAACTTTTCAGTTCTTCTGGTTCCAAAGAGAATGCACTATCCACACCACCGTCTGCACGGTGTAGTGTAAAATGTTTTTCTATAACCCTAGCACCTAAGGCTATCGCTCCTACAGAAGCACCAATACCCATGGTATGATCTGATAGACCAATAATACAATCTTCAAAAATAGACTGAAGAACAGGAATGGTGTTTAAATTCGTATTCTTAGGTGTAGCCGGATAATTAGACGTACACTTGAAAATTATAATATCTTTAGCTCCATTAGATTTAAGGAAACGAATAGCCTCATAAAGCTCATTTAATTTACTTGTTCCTGAGGAAATCAAAATTGGTTTACCCGTTTGTGCAACTTTCTTTAAAAGAGGAAAATGATTGCTCTCAAAAGAAGCAATTTTATACGCAGGTACATCTAGCTCCTCCAAAAAATCTACAGCGGTTTCATCAAAAGGAGAAGAAAAAGCTTCCATGCCTAATGACTTGGCATAATCGAAAATTTCTTTATGCCACTCCCAAGGGGTATAGGCCTCTTGATATAATTCATAAAGGTTTTTCCCATACCAAAGTGAACTGGGATCTGTAATATCAAATAAGCCACCGCTATGATTCATGGTGATGGTGTCGGCCGTATAAGTCTGCAGCTTTAGTGCATCCGCTCCGGCATCTGCAGCTGCTTTTACCAACTCCAAGGCTCTTTTTATATCACCATTATGATTGCCCGACATTTCTGCAATTATAAACGGCTTACATTCAGCACCTATCTTCCTGCCTCCTATTTTAAAAGTATTCATTGTAACAAATCGCCCTTAATTATTTCAAATTCATTTTTTTCGAAAACTAGACCCTGTAAAAAAACGGCTCCATTTGTACTTTTAATAATAATGTTTTGGTTTTCTGAAAATAGAACCTGACCATTATCAAAGTCAAAAGAGTAACCCATATCACTAATTGATGCTTGATTTACAATCACCTTAGAATTATTAAAATAAAAATATGCCCCAGGATAGGGGTTTGCCTGTGCTCTAATCCAATTAATGATTCGTTCTCTACTCCAATTCCAATTTATTCTTCCATCCTCAGGTACTCTCTTCCCGTAAAATGTTGCTTTCCCCTCATCCTGTTCAAAAGCAGAAATTCTATCCTTTTTTACATCTTGAATAACATCTTTAACCAATGTTGGGTATAAAACTAAAAATTTACCCAAAATCGAAGCTCCAGTGTCTTTATCCTCAATTGGGACTACTATCTGTTTAATAATTTTACCCGTGTCTACAGATTCATTGATGATATGAGCAGTAATACCTGTTTCCTTTTCTCCATTTATAATGGCCCAAACATGAGGTGTTCTTCCTCTATATTTTGGAAGCAAAGAACCATGAAAATTTATGGCATATTTTTCTGGTAATTGTATAATATCCTCCTCTATTAAAAATAAATAATTAATCGAAAGTAATAAATCACACCTAATTCCGCTAATGAATTTCTTAGCCCTGCCCTCTCTTGGGTTTCCGATAAAAGTTGGAATTTCGTTCTTTTGACAAAAGAGAATAATACTGTCTGACGACTTATTAGTGAACACCGCGTTTAACTTTAACTCTTTGTCCAAAAACAATTCTTCTAGAATTCTATAACCAAGCTCACCACTAACAAGTAGACAAATCGATATCATAATTAAATATACAAATCGGATTTTTAATTATTTGGACAAGGTTTTAAAAACATCAATCAATCTTAAATCAGATAAACCATCAAAATATTCATTTTGTTTTTTTACTGCTCTTTGAATGTCATACTCTTTAATTGAACCAAATTGATTAATATTAAAAGCAAGACCCGCTTGAAGAAAAAAATCAAATATATTCTTTTGATTATCAACATAACATTGTAGAAATAAAACACCTCCAGTACTTAAATACTCATATGAGATAGTACTTGGAGAAGTAATAGACCTTCCACATTGATTCATGTATAGAACCATTTCTTCTGCAGACAAATTACATAAAACCACTACCTTAAGTGGAGTTTTATCTATAAACAATTGTAACTCATTTAACCAAGAGTAGGCACTGCCTATTACCAAATAACAAATGTTCTTTTCCTGTCGTATTTCGAGCATTTTCAAAGTTTTCAATGAATAATTCTCAGGATCCGCCCCTCCCATACAAATAAACAAATTGTCCGGTTTTTTAGCCTTTTTTTTAGCAATATCTCTAAATGGTTTACTCAACAATGCATACTCCACACCTAAATAGAATTTTGTATAAAGCTCTCCTGAATATTGAGAAGGTTCCATACCTCCAGCATGATTAATGACGACATCTGCCAGAAAATGTTCAGAATTTAAATCATCAATACAAACAACATTGATTTCATTTTTTTTAAACACTTTTTGATAGTCAGAAAGGAATGTATATCCATCTAAAACTATTATATCCCCTTTATTAAACTTACTAACTAATGTTTCTGCCTCTTTCCTATATTCATTTGAAACATTTAAAGAAACTACATCTAAACAAATTGAAGAGATTTTCTCCAAAAGTTTGACTTCGGGTTCCTGAATTATGAAAAAACAATCAAATTCTTCATTTAGCATTTCTGCTAAAGCTAAAGAACGCATAACATGCCCTAAACCTATTGTCGAATTGCCATCAGCTCTAAAAAAAATCCTAGTCTTACCCTTCATGCTGATAAGATTTTAAGATATCTGCCGATTTATACATTTCTTGTAAATCTAAGATTTCAACAGCCTTATTTAATTCTTCACTTAGGTTGCTAAAAACTCTTTTTTGATACACTTCCTGGTTTAAAGTGAAAATGTATGGCTTCCTTTCCCATAGGTCAAAAATATCTTGAAAGGAAAAATGTTCTTGATTTGATTTAAGATAGTCGAATAGAATTCTCAACATCAAATAATCTTCTTTGGAATCTAGTGTAAGCCTTAAATTAGCCACTTCTTTGGGAAAGTTTGCCCTCATAACATGATGAGCAAATTTTTCTTCATGATTTCTGGCATAAAAAGTCACATGCTCCTTATCCATAGCATCCGCGTGATCTAAGGATTCTAACAAAGCTGTTCTTGAAATAACCTCAACGTTCATACCAATTGGGTAACCAACAGTATGTGTATAAGCAGAGCCCTTCAAAAGGTGTTCATTCACCGCTTTTTCAACTAAGCTTGCATCTATGCATGGATTGTCACCTGTTAATCTAACAATGTTGTCGAAATCAAACTTATCGGCTACATCACAAAATCTTTTCAGCACATTGTCCTCACTCCCTCTGTATACTTCAAAATTCGTTTTAGAAGTAACAAATTCTACTAACCTATCATCAGTCTGCTTATCTGTAGTTGCAAGAATTACGTGATCGCAGTTTTTAACGCTACTAGCCGTATCTAAGATTTTCTCAATAACTGTTTTCTCTTCAGTAATTGGCAACAGAACCTTTCCAGATAGTCTTTTAGAGTTTAACCTTGCTTGTATGACAATTCCTGTTTTCATTTTTAAATTGAAGTCCAACCTCCATCAACGGCAATATTTTGACCGGTTATAAAAGAAGAGCTATTAGAACATAAAAAAGCAAATATACCCTGCAGCTCTTCAGGCCTTCCAATTCTTCCCAAAGGGTTTTTATTACTTAAGGCCTCTATAAAGCCTACATTCTTCTGAACAGCTTCACTGGGGAACGGTCCTGGAGAAACGGAATTTACCAGAATATTATCTCCACCCAAATAACTGGCAAAATACTTAGTTAGCTGAACTACTCCCGCCTTGGCAGCTCCATAATGTGGTGGGTTTAAATACTGTGGAAAATCATTATAAACAGAAAAGTCTGGTGCCACCATACCGTACATAGAAGATACATTAATAATTCTTCCTCCTTTATTTTTTTTCATAAAGGGCAGTACTTCCCTAATACACCTATAAATGCTATTTAAACTGCCATCTATACTTCCGTTCCACTCTTCATCAGATAAAGACTCTGGCTTATTTCCTTTTACATGAAACGCATTATTAATAAGTGCGTCTATTCTTCCATATGTATTAAATACGGCTTGATATGCCTCTTTAATACTACTCGAACTGTCAATGTCTAAATATTGGAATGAAACATTTTTATCGTTAAAGGTTTCTTCAAATTTCTCCTTATTCCTTGCCAACACAACTACACTTGCACCACACTTAAGAAGACCTTTTGTAATAGCAGTGCCCAAATAACCGTAACCACCCGTTATAAGAACAACTTTATTCTGTAATGAAAATAGGTCTTGCATCTTTTATTTAATTTTCCAGTTACTTGGATTAATAATCTTTTCATCATCTACACGATAGCTTTTAAGCTCTTCATACATCTCGTTTACCAAGCTACTATCCGATAGCGTACTTATATTATTCTTTAATTGCTCCAAGTTGTCTATTCCTAGTACAAGCTTATTAATATTTGGGTTTAATAAAACAAAATTCAAGCAAATGGAAGTTTTCTTTAAATCATAACTGTTTAAGCTCTTCAATTTAGGAATAACCGCTTGAAAATATTGGGGTATTTCTTTCACATCCATAAAAAATAGGCCTTGAAGAAAAACGGATCTCACATGAACTTCAACCCCTTCGGAATTTAATTTTTCCAGGTGTTCAGCAAAGCGTTGATCAAATACATTATAAGGAACTTGAACAATGTCAAAATTAATCCCTCTCTCTAAAAGCAGGTCTAATTCAGCAGGATTATAAAGGGAAAAACCAATTTTCTTAATTCGTCTCTTTCTCTTTGCCTCCATCATTCGCTCCATCAGGAGATCATCTTCTAAGTAAGTCGAAAAGTGATGAAATAGGTATGCATAAATCTCCTCTCTGTTAAGGTTTTTTAAAGTGCTGTCCAAGTTTTTATCGAAATCACCATTCTTACATGGTTGTAATTTTGAAACTATATTAAACCCATCCAAATCACATTGACCTAAAGCTTTTTCACTGGTACCATATAATGCTGCCGTGTCTAAAGTATCTATTCCCTGCGACTTCGCATATTCCAAAATTTCTCTTACTACTGACAAACTGGGCTTACCTTTTTTATTGTTAATCCCATAGTCCATTCCAAATTGAACTGTTCCAATTGCCAGTTTTGAAGTCATTTAGCTACCTCTAAAATTTTAGTTATAACGTAGTTTTGCTCTTCGTCTGTTAAACTTGGAAACATAGGCAAGCTTAAAGTCTTAGAATAGTATGTCTCTGCTACAGGAAGAACAAGCCTTTCAGACTCAAGACTTCTATAAAAAGGCTGTGTGTGCACCGGTATATAATGAACCTGAGTGAAAATTTTATATTTCCTTAATTCATCATAGACTTCTTTTCTATTGCTTAATTCAACCAAATAGAGGTGATAAGCATGATAAACGCCAGAAGGTACAATAGCTGTTTTTACAGCCGTTCCCTTGAACGCCTCCTCATATTTTATAGCAATCTCATGTCTCCTTTTTAACCCTTCTTCCGCTTTACTAAGTTGGGAATTTGCCAAGGCTGCTTGAAAATCTGTTAGTCTATAGTTATAACCCAGCTCATGCATCTCATGATACCACAAACCATGGTTTTCAATTAGTTTAGAAGGTTCCTTGGTAATACCATGAGTCCTTAATGATAATAGGCGTTCGTAAAGAGACTTATCATTTGTAGTTATCATCCCACCTTCGCCAGCAGCAATATGCTTTACAGGATGAAAGGAGAATATGGCAAGATCGGCATAAGCCCCATTGCCACACTTTTGTTTCTTGTTCTTAGAATCTATAAAATATCCTCCTGGGGCGTGACATGCATCTTCTATAATCCAAAGACCATATTCTTTAGCCAAATTTTTGAATTCTTCAAGGTTACATGCATATCCTGCAAAGTCCACAGGAATAATACCATCATAAGTACCCTTTGGCGACGCGTCTAAAAGCCTTCTTACGGCCTTAATATCCAAAGTAAATGTATCAGGATCTATATCTGCAAATGTAACTTTCCCACCACAGTACTTTATACAATTGGCGGAGGCTACGAAAGTTATTGGAGAAGTGATCACATTACTTTTATGACTAACGTTTAATGCTAATGCTGCCAAATGCAACGCAGCAGTTCCGTTAGAGACAGCCACCGCATACTCTGCGTCTACATAGTCTGCGAATTTCTCTTCAAACTGTAGAATACGTGGACCTTGAGTCAAAAAATCATCACCAAGTGCTTCAACAACAGCTTGGATATCTTCAGGACTTATGTCTTGTCTTCCATAACTTATCGCTCTCATACTTCAAAAGTATCGTCAATATGAATTTTAATTAAGTCTCTTAGGCCTTCTATCGTTTCCCATTCATCGTTGGTTCCCGAATTATATTTAAAGCCTTCTTTCACCTTTACAGCATTGTGCTTTGCAATAAACTCATCTATCGACCAATTATGAGTTGAAGGCAGAATAGTATAATACTTACCCAAATCATAGGTTAAAAAAGAGTCCGATTCAGAGATCATCTCTTCATGCACCTTTTCACCCGGTCTGATACCCACCACTTTCTTTTCACAATTTGGTCCAATGGCCTCCGCTAAATCAAGAATCTTGTAAGATGGTATTTTGGGGATAAAGATCTCTCCTCCCCAAGCATTTTCCAAAGCATGCATGACCATGTCTACACCTCCTTGAATAGGAATATTAAAACGGGTCATATTCGCATCGGTAATTGGCAAAACCCCTTCTTTTCTTTTATCTAAGAAAAACGGAATAACTGAACCGTTAGAACCCATAACGTTTCCATACCTTACAACGGAAAACTTAATAGGATTCCAACCCCTTATATTATTGGCCGCAACGAATAATTTATCGGAAGCTAGTTTGGTAGCACCATATAGATTGATAGGAGCACATGCCTTATCAGTAGATAGTGCTACAACTCTCTCGACATCAGTCTCTAAACAAGCGTTTATGACATTTTCGGCTCCAAGAATATTTGTTTTTACACATTCCATGGGGTTATACTCAGCAATCGGGACATGCTTCATAGCTGCGGCATGAATAACATAATCCACTCCTCTCATCGCTCTTTTCAATCGCTCAAAGTCCCTTACATCGCCGATAAAAAAACGGATTTGAGGATATAAATCATGAGGAAACTCCTGGGCCATTTGAAATTGCTTTTGCTCATCCCTTGAGTATATTACTAATCTTTTAATCCCATTCGCTTTTGAAAGGAGCTCTTTAGTTAAAGCCTTTCCGAGTGAGCCGGTACCTCCTGTAATTAAAATAGATTTTTCGCTTAACATTAACCTTATTGAATGTTTATTTTATTTATAGACCTTATGGTTGAAACTAATTATGTGACGTAAGAAAAATTTTCTTGTGGTTTTTCCTTACAAATAATGTTACTACTAAAGAAACCAAAAATCCAACTAACATAAAAACTCCTAAAATGAAGCCCTTCTTCGGTTCACTAGCCAAGTTCGGTGCCATTGGTGGTTCCAGCACTTGAAATATTGGAGTTTCCTGTTTTAACTTTAACTTAGACTCTTCGTATTTTTTTAATAGCTCGTTATAAATACTAGTTGACATTTTATACTCTGATTCAATCCTCTCCCTTCGGATATCGGCTGATTTTAATCTCATTGTGGAGGCTGAAAACTGATCTTCATAAACTGCTTTTTTTGACTGATCTTTATAAAAAGTACCTCGAGCAGATGCCACTTTATTCTCTAGAAATTCAACCTCCGACCTCAGCTTTTCCGTTCTATAAGTACTAACATAACCTGTCAAGTAATTCATAGCATAATGAGCTAATCCAGCCGCAATTACAGGATCTGGCATTTTTGCTGAAATCGAGATCACACCACTTTTTTTATCAATACTTCCAACAACTCTCTCTCTTAACTCCTTAATCTTATTCTCAGTTAATTCGTCTAATACAATCACCCCTTCAGGCCTTCCTTTAAAAGCCTGATTTGTGCTTTCCTCGGAACCTTCCATTAAATACATATCACAGTATTCATTAAAAAGTATACTATCACCGTTTTGATTTATAAATGATTGCTCCAGAAGCCCTAAAAAAAATGGTGCTGTTTTTATGACATCAGGGTATAAATCTGGCCTAATAGCATCCGTATTGTTTTTCATACCAAGCTCAAAACCTCCTATTCCAACCAAATCTGCTAAACCGCCTAAAGAGCCACCACCCCCACTTGAAATTTCCGGCAATATTTTCCCCTCAGATACAAATTCCTTTTTTAAACTAAAAGCATACCATATACCTAATATCGCAAACAATAGAATTATGCCAAATATCAATAACTTCTCCTTCCAAATAACCTTGACAAAAGCCTTGACATCTACTGTAAAAACATCTTCCTCCATTAAATTCGACATACTATAATATTCTTATTACTGTCACTAAAATAGTCGCAATAGAGACAAATGCCGAACTCACTGCTATTCTTTCAGCAGGTGTCCATCTATATTTGTTTCTTGTGGGTATTATGACCTCCATACCTCTTTGTACTTCAGGATAATTTTTTATTCCCATAAAAGATCTTGTTCTGTCTGTTAATCCGTTCGCATAACGTACGTATGCCTTTCTTACAAAAGCAGAGTCTGTAACTCCACCAGCTTGAGCAATATAATCAGAAAAACTCAATTCGGGTTGATAGGCGACCGTAGTTGGGTTCAAGACTTGTCCGCTCAATTTGACGACCTCCTGAATTTTAGGAATCATCAAACTGTCTCCTTTCGATAAAATCAAATTGCCCAAATCTTGATTATTTCCTAAAGCTCTTTTTAAATCTAATGCCACTAAACTACCATTTCTAAAAAACCTTGCTCCCTCTGAATAAGCTTCGATTCTCAAGCCACCGGCTCTTTCTATCAAATCAGAAATTCTTTCCTCTCTTTTTAATATCGTATATAAGCCTGGATAATTCACTTCTCCAGAAATACTAACCAGTTTCTGTTCTTCATAATTTGGAAGATCTCTGACAAAAACCTTATCAAATGGACTCAAAAGCACTTTCCTTTCTTTCACAAAAAGGTCATCGCTTTGTACTACTACAATCTCCACGGTCTCATTAGAGCTTTCGTCATTATATAATCTCTTAGCAACCTCAATCCTCTTCTCCGATGCCCCTTCTTTAAAGCCTCCTGAAAGCAGAATTAAATCCTCCACAGACATACCTTCAGCAAAATCAAATTCACCTGGTTGATTAACCGAACCTTTAATTTCAACTCTTCTCAATTCTCTCAATTCCGTAACCGACTTTACTATTAATTGGTCATTCTTTCTTAACGCCAAATCAGCAACAGCACCATTCAAAATTTCCTTTAAATTGATGGAGATAATTTCAGGATCTAAATTCTCTCGTTCTCTAACAATTAATACTCTCTCCAAAAACGCATCTTCCCTTAATCCTTCTGAAGCACTTATAAGTTCTTTAACCGTACTCAAAGACTCACTTAAAGAATATTCTCCTGGTCTAAAGACCGCACCAGAAACTTCTACTTTATTCTCATACCGATCTAAAATCGCTCCTATATAAATCTTATCGCCATTCTGAAGAGCATACATACCCAACTTATCACCATCTACAGTCAAAAGCTTTCTTTCCTTTTTTGTGTTTCTAGTGATGTTTATACTTTCCAAATATGCTTGATCGGAGGGACCGCCAGCAAAAAACAAAGCATCCTCTAAGGATTCATTTACTTTTAATTCGTAAACCCCTTCTCTTTTTACTTTACCTTCGAATTCCACTTTTGATTCTGCCATTGGAACAAAGATTACGTCTTGATCTAGCAGTCTTTCATTTCCAACGAATTCTCCCTTGGTAAGAAATGGATATAAGTCTATCTGTGATTGCTCCTTATTTCCTCTAAGAAGTTTTATATTTCTAAAAGATCCTATTTTACTCGGACCTCCGGCCAAATAAAGTCCATTAAAAACAGTAGCAAATGCCGAAACGGTGTAAGTACCAGGGTTTTCAACTTCCCCGACAACAGTAACTTTAATACTCCTTACATTTCCTAATGTTACATCCGCGTTTAAAGTCCCATTTCTTAATCCTCCAAAAAGAGGCTTTAGGCGTTCTACGATTTTAGATTTGGCAGCATCAATGGTCAGTCCATTCACATATATTGGTGAAAGGCTTTCCAACTTGATTGTTCCCTCAGGTGAAACGGTAACATCGTAATGTTGATAAGCATATCCAGTGATGTCAATTTTCAATTGATCATATGTGCCTAAAATGTAATCTTTAGGTGTAGGTAATCTTAAATTGGGCTCAAAAGAAAGATTTTTGTTATTAAATATTTCTCTTCCAAATACTTCTTTTTTCCTGGTGACTTCAGTTTTTTCATTCACTTGAATCGGGGTTCTTTCAGCCAACTCCCCCATTTGATCTCGCGTAGACTTGTTGTCAGACTGAGACACCTTATTCGTTCCCGTCTTAAGTCTATTAATCCTTTCCCTGAGTTTTGCAACATCCTCCTGCGTATAACCGTTTGCTAAAGCGGCTGCTTCAATCTCCATGTCAGACAATCCACGCTGTTGCATTTCCTTCATGAATTGTTCCACCTGAGCATCGGTCACCTCGTCAACATTACCAGGACTTTGTGAGAAAGTTTCAATGGAAAGCGAAAGAAATATGAAGAGTAAAAAATAAACGTTATGTCGTTTCTTCATTTAGAGGTCTTTTGGATTTTTTCACAAATAAAAGGAAATTAATTAGCCTCGCACAATTTCAAACTCTTTTCTTATTATTCGGATTTCTAATAGAAAGGTTCAATCCATAGTAAACCAGACTCTTGCAACTCCAAAATCTCAAATTCACTATGGGGAACCACTGTTATAACAACCTCAATGTTTTCAAAGTCTGGTTTGTTCAATAGTTGTATCCCTGTCGAATTGAAAACCTCCTCCTTGTCTACCAGAGGGTCATAAACACTTACAGCTAAGCCAAAATCTTTCAGTTCGTGAACCAAATCCACTACCTTGGTATTTCTAAAATCAGAGCAATTTTCTTTATAAGCGAAACCTAGTACAAGAACCCTCAAACCGTTTAAGTTTAATCCTTTGGCGATTATTTTTTTCATTGCCTTGTGTGCAACAAACCGACCCATTTCTTCATTCACTAACCTTCCGGCACCTATTACCTTTGGGTCATAATCCAACGTTCTGGCCTTATATATCATGTAATAAGGGTCAACACTTATACAATGCCCGCCTACTAAACCCGGTTTAAAGTTTAGGAAATTCCATTTCGTTTTTGCCGCTTTTAAAACCTCATCTATCGAAATATCCATTTTGTCAAAAATGAGAGCCAATTCATTGACAAACGAGATATTCACATCTCGTTGACAATTTTCCACTAATTTCGCCGCTTCGGCAACTTTTATAGATGGTGCTAAATAGGTCTCAACTTCCATAATTGAGCCATAAAACCGATCTACTATATGGGCAACCTTTTGATCGGAGCCAGAAGTTATTCTTACTATCGACTCAATTTTATTTGTTTCTCCGGGGCTGAACCTTTCAGGAGAATATCCTACGCCAAAACCTTGATTCAATTTCAGGTTTGAAAAGGATTCTAAAATAGGAATACAAATTTCTTCTGTACATCCAGGATAAGTAGTGGATTCATAAACAACAATATCACCTTTCTTTAAAACCACACCAATCATTCTTGATGCTTCCTTTAAGAAAGTAAGATCGGGTTCCTTATTCTCATCAACGGGCGTTGGTACCGTAACTATAAAAATAGTCTGGCACTCATATAAAGGAACACTCGTTTGAAAAACCAAGGCAGGTTTTTCAATTAATTCCTTTAAAGCTATTAAACCCTTTGAGTCTATTCCTTTGACTAATTCTTCAACCCTTTTCTCATTGACATCAACTCCAACAGTTTGATACTTTTTAGAAAATGCAATAGCCGTTGGAAGGCCGACATAGCCCAAGCCAAGAACTACAACTTTTAGGTCTTCATTAATCTTCCAAGGCATTGCTCAAAAAGGTATTTTTTAGCATAAAAACAATTAAAAAAATCAACAAAGCCCAATTCAGATAAACATAATAGTAATCCGTGACTTCATTGAAAATTATCTCATTAAATCTGGTCTTTTCAATCTCGTCGATATTTCTGAAAATATCCATCAGCGACTCCCTAGATATGGCTGAGTAAAATTCCCCATTACTATTAGCCGCCACATCATTTAATATTTTTGTATTTACTATTTCCGTAGCATTATTTTTACCGACTGCGATGGTATAAATTCTAATTCCGAAAGATTTCGCTAAATCAGAGGCGGAATAAGGGGAAAGATTCCCTGCGGTGTTGTCACCATCGCTCAACAATATAATGGCTTTACTTTTCCCGGGAGAATCCCTAAGTCGATTCACAGAAGTGGCTATGGCATTACCAATGGCAGTTCCAGAACTGTTTATCATGTCCCACGAAACCTTATTTAAATAATCGTTTAGTAATCCATAATCGGATGTTAAAGGACAAACAGTTACGGATTCACCAGCAAAAACCACCAAACCAACTTTGTCATTCGACCTTTTTCTAAGAAAGTCGCTTGCCACCTGTTTCGCCGCTTCCAATCTATTAGGCACCAAATCCGTGCTTTTCATGGATTCAGACACATCAATAGCTAGGATAATACTTATTCCTTCCCCTATGGCATCTTCCGATCTCAGGGCTCTTTGCGGGCGAGCCAAAGCAATAAGCAACAAAACCAAACCTAGTAAAAATAGTAATGGGTTAACAAACCTTAATGAAGTTAGCCAAGCTAATCTTCCTTTACTTTTGTTCAAAGACAAACTTAAATTTTGCCCCCTGTTACTCGCAAAAAACCATCGTAAAACAAAGACGAAAGGTACGCCAAGAATTAGATATAAATAAAAGGGATTTGCCCAAACGAAATCTCGTAAAGTAGAAAGCAAAAACCAATCTGTGGAAATCCAATCTGGCATAGTGAATAATTATTTACTATAATTTTCCACGGCCTTTCTAACGCTACCAAATTTCATTAACAAACCCAATGCCGTTTCATGATCAATTTCCAACTCATTCATTACCATTCTGGTTCCTCTTTCCACCAGCTTATCATTAGAGAGCTGCATATCCACCATTTTATTTCCTTTCACCTTTCCCAGTTGAATCATGACCGCAGTGGAAATCATGTTGAGTACAAGCTTTTGGGCAGTGCCTGATTTCAACCTTGTACTTCCGGTAATATACTCAGGACCAACCACCACCTCCACTGGAAATGTGGCTTCCTTCGCCACTGCACTTCCACTATTACATACAATACATCCCGTTAATATGCCAGCTTCATTAGCATTTTTCAATCCCCCAATGACATAAGGGGTCCTTCCACTAGCGGCTATGCCTACCAAACTATCTTTACTGTTAATATTATAGGCGGTCAAATCTTTCCATGCCTGATTTTCATCATCTTCTGCAAACTCCACTGCCTTTCTTATGGCGGAATCTCCTCCAGCAATGATTCCCACTACCATTTCATGCGACACTCCAAAAGTAGGAGGGCATTCAGAAGCATCTACTACACCCAATCTACCGCTGGTACCTGCTCCAATATAAAACAACCTACCGCCTTCTTTCATTCTTTTCACGATCTCAGAAATCAGGACTTCTATCTGCGGCAATACTTTTTTGACCGATAAAGGTACCGATTGATCCTCCTCATTTATTCCTACCAAAAGTTCCATTACAGACTTCTTTTCCAAATCTTGATGATTGGAACTCGATTCTGTTGACAATTGAAGCAAATCTTCCATTAATATTATTTGTTGAGTTTTGCAAAGTGTTTATAAAAAAGAGGAATAGCTTCAATGCCTTTAAAGAAGTTAAATACACCGTAATTTTCATTTGGAGAATGTAATGCATCGGAGTCTAAACCAAAACCGAACAAAATAGACTTAAGACCCAACACCTCTTCAAACAGAGCCACAATCGGAATGCTTCCCCCTCCTCTTGTAGGAACTGGTGTTTTTCCGAAAGACTCTTGCATGGCATTAAACGCCGCCTGATACCCTATCGAATCTGTTGGCGTAACATAAGGCTGACCTCCATGATGTCTTGAAACTTTTACTTTTACGGTATCAGGAGCTATAGATTTAAAGTGTTTTTCAAATAAGCTCGAAATTTCTATCCAATCTTGATCTGGCACTAATCTCATAGAGATTTTAGCATTAGCCTTTGACGGAAGAACCGTCTTGGAACCCTCTCCTGTATAACCGCTCCAAATACCATTTACATCCAATGTTGGCCTGATGGCAGCTCGCTCTCTAGTACTATAGCCCTTCTCTCCGCTAACTTCTGCGATACCCAAATCTTCTTTATATTCTTCCTCATTAAATGGTGCTGATTCTAAAGCATCTCTTTCCTCAGCATTTAGCTCTAAGACTTTATCGTAGAAACCTTCTACTAAAATTTTGCCATCCTCATCATGAAGAGAGGCTATCATTTTTGCCAAGACATTTGCTGGATTTGCTACAGCTCCACCATACACCCCTGAGTGTAAATCTCTGTTTGGGCCAGTAACTTCTACTTCCATATAAGCCAATCCTCTTAAGCCAGTCTCTACAGATGGTATGTCATTTGATATGATAGAAGTATCGGAAATAAGAATAATATCTGCTGATAATTTCTCCTTATTCGCTCTGATAAAAGTTTCTAGGTTTTCTGAGCCTACTTCTTCCTCTCCTTCAAACATTACTTTAACATTACACACCAAAGCGTTGTTTTCCAACATACCTTCAATGGCCTTGACGTGCATGTAAATTTGACCTTTATCGTCACATGCACCTCTTGCGAATATGGCACCATCAGGATGTACTTTAGTTTTCTTTATGACGGGTTCAAAAGGAGGTGAATCCCAAAGTTCATAAGGATCTGCTGGTTGCACATCGTAATGTCCATAAACCAAAATAGTGGGTAAGGCTTTATCAATTATTTTTTCAGAAAAAACGATGGGATGTCCAGCCGTTGGGCAAATTTCTGCGGAATCCATTCCAGCGTCTAAAAGCTTGTTCTTAATCCACTCAGATGCCGTTTGCATATCAGCATTAAATTTAGGATCTGCACTTACGGAAGGTATTCTTAGAAACTCAAAAAGTTCGTCTAAAAATCGTTGTTTGTTTTTGTCAATGAAAGATTTCATTCCTATTGCTTACTTTAATTTAAAGCAAAGATAGCGATAGTAAACAATTCGCTTAACGAAGGTCAGACAAAAGCTTTTAAACGCTCGTAAATTTTAGATTAATCTATTTCGGAGGGTACTTGTTTTCATTTCCCGCCAGAAGTCTTTTAACGTTCTCTCGGTGGGTAAACAATAGAAGAAGAAATAAGGCAAACGCCATTAACTGGAAAAAGTAATTTTCTGGGTTGAGCCAAAAATTAAAGGGAATAAAAGAAAGTGAGCCCATTAATGACGCTAAAGATACATATTTAGACAGGCTCAATACGATTACAAAAACGATTAAGCAAACAAGAGCACCTAAAGGATTAAGGGCCAAGATAACGCCAAAGGATGTTGCAATACCTTTCCCTCCCTTAAAGCCAGCGAAAACCGGAAGAATGTGACCTATAACTGAGGCAAAGCCTATGATAATAAGCATGGAATCAAGATCTCCCAAGAAATACTGGGCAATCTTAATGGCTAAAAATCCCTTTAGCATATCAATCACCAAGACAGCCAAACCAGCCTTCTTGCCTAAAACACGAAGTGAATTAGTGGCACCTGCATTACCAGAGCCAAATTCTCTTACATCAACTTTATGGAATATCTTTCCATAAACCACTGCCGTAGGTATAGATCCAAGTAAATATGCCAGAAAAATAAAGCCAGCCACTGATAGCATTTAATAAGGTAGATTTTTTGAAATGCAAAAATAAATAAATTGTATCATTTAAAGATGCTCTTAAATATAATAATCGACAAGTTTCTTATTATCAATATAGTAACTGCACCTTTCCGACATCAAAAATTTACTTATTTTAATTTTACACCTTTTTTCTTGATCGCCAAATCGTGAGCAGTATCATAGTAAGAACGAAGATTAGCCCAGTCAAAAATATCAGAAAAATTCTCTACCCTATTTCGCTGCATTATTCTGTCTCTTCTATTCATGGTCACGAAATTGAAAAGTTGCTCCGCAAGCTGATCAGCAGCTTGATCAAAATCTCTTTTCTTTCTGTTAACCACATATACCCCCACATTTTCGTAGTCCTTCATGATTTGAATCATAAAGTCACCAAAACCAGATAAATCAGAAGTGACCGTAGGAATACCACGAATAACACATTCTAATGGTGTATAACCCCATGGCTCATAGTAGCTTGGAAACACCCCTAAGTGGCAGCCCCTCACAAATTGACCGTATTCTAATCCAAATAGCGGATTGGTCGGTGAGATAAAGTCTGGATGATAGACAAATTTCACTCTATCCTCCTTATAGTTTTTCATGTTAGACTGATCAAAAAACTCGGTTATTTGATCAGGTCCTTTGAGCAAATGCGTCGTGGTTCCTGGAAGTGTATGGGTTTTCCAAGTTTGAATAGTCCGGCGTAATCTCAGCCTCCAATAATCCTCTACAAAAGCATTTAAGTCAGGAAGCGTTGTGTCGTCATTTGCCGCTGACGCGAAAAATAATTGCTCTCCTATCTGCTCTTCAATAGATTCGCAGGTAAGCTTTATTTCCTCCATAACAGCTCTAGACTGCAATACTGCAGGATCTATAGAATAAACGGGGTTCCTTGTAATAATGAACATCACCACGGTGGTGTCAATATTATTTTTGACCAATTTGAAGTTTAAACGCTTTAAGGCTTCTAAAGTTAAATCGTAACCCTTGTTTTTAAACTCATACCTTCCAGAAGTAAAAAAGTACAGGGTGTTGTCTAGATCCCAGCTATAGCTCTGGAAAAAGTGACCCATCACAAATTGATTAATCTTCTGTTTGAATTTAATGTGTAAGTTTTGAAACTCGTGGGTAGCCGCATATCTTGTAATATTAAGCCCATTAGGTAAAATGAGATCACATTTTCTTCTAAAGAAAACCTCACATTCCTTAGCGGTAATGTCACTAACTGTGGTTAAAACATGGCAGTTTTGAGCCGCATGATACTCTATCCCTGCCTGAGCTTCTATGGCGTAGTTTTTTGCTTCTACTTCCCAATCATAACTTGGCAGGTGTTCATAAAAGTCTTCCACATTTCCTGCTATGTATCTTCCTAGCATGGTAGCATGCGTAGTAAATACCGTAGCCAAATCCATCCGTTTTCTGGTTAGCCCTAAAATAGGAATAGCCGACATCCACTCATGGAAATGAGCAATTACACTTAATTTTTTAGCATGGTTTTGTAAAAATTCAGTCAAAAACGTTTCAATGCAGTGTCCAAAAGCGATCACCTGATTTACAAGAGGCTCGGCATTGATAGTGCTTATTTTATGGTTTTCCCATAAGTCGAACTTTAGGCTATCCACTTTTTCTAAGGTTTTCTCAAAATCCACAAGGATCATCCTTGGTCTACCCGTAACTAGCCAGTGACCATAGTATACATCCATGCCCTTTGAACGGAGAGCCTCTGCCGCTTTACAAAATGGGGAGTCGTCTGTGTACTCTTCAAATTCTATGGAGGCTGTCTGTTCTATATAAGGTCCTATCAAACAATAATCCTCTCCCCACTTTTCTACCATTGCTGGTACTTTGGAGCGAATTACGGTATAGATTCCACCTACCTGATTACAAACTTCCCAAGCGAGTTCAAACAAGACCTCTTTTGATTGTGGTCTTGGCTCTACCTTGAATGTCTCCTCTGATTCCCTTCCGATTCTTTTTACTCCCATTTCAAAACAATTCTCCTGTTCTATTTTTTGGTACTATATTTAAATGAATGTAGGCTTTTTCTGTGGCCTCTCTGCCTCTCGAGGTTCTTTTCAAAAATCCTTCTTGAATTAAAAAAGGCTCATATACCTCTTCTATGGTCTCTGCTTCTTCTCCGCAAGCCGTAGAAATAGTTGAAAGCCCCACTGGTCCACCTTTAAATTTATCAATAATAGTATGTAAAATCCTATTATCCATATCATCTAGTCCATGTTCGTCAACATCCAAAGCTCCTAAAGCCATTTTGGCAATCTTGATATCTATTTTTCCAGACCCTTTCACCTGAGCAAAATCTCGAGTTCTTCTTAATAAATTATTGGCAATTCTTGGAGTACCCCTACTTCTTCTGGCTATCTCAAAAGCCCCTTCTTCACTTATTGGTGTCTCCAAAATATGAGCGGACCTTCCTACAATTTGGCTTAATAGCTTAGCATCATAATATTCTAATCTTAAATTAATGCCAAACCTTGCTCTCAAAGGAGATGTTAATAAACCCGCTCTAGTGGTTGCTCCTATTAGCGTAAACGGATTAAGCGAAATCTGAACACTTCTGGCGTTTGGACCAGAATCTAACATGATATCAATCTTATAATCCTCCATGGCAGAGTATAAATACTCTTCTACGATAGGATTAAGTCTGTGAATTTCGTCAATAAAAAGCACATCATTCTCTTCCAAGTTAGTCAATAAACCTGCTAAATCACTCGGTTTGTCCAAAACTGGTCCAGAGGTAATTTTTATGGAAGAGCCTAGTTCATTGGCTATGATTAAAGAAAGTGTGGTTTTACCTAAACCTGGAGGTCCATGAAGTAAAACATGGTCTAGGGCTTCCTTTCTTTGATTAGCAGCTTGAACAAAAATTTTAAGATTTTCGAGAATTTTAGCTTGACCAGCAAAATCGTCAAAATTGACAGGTCTTAACGCCCTTTCAATATCCTTCTCCGTAGGGCTAAGCATATCGCTATCAGTATTTAAGTAATCTTCCCGCATAAATTCAAAACAGAATTAAATTTGGTAAAAATACAAATTGTGGGTTATGCTGCTAATTATTGGTTCAAATAATTCTTGGAATTTTTATTTTAATACCCACACTGAGCCTACTTCCCTTAAAACTCCCCTATCAGGAAAGTCAAGAGCCTTATAAGTTAAGACGTATGAATATACGGTAGGTGCCTGTAATTTGCCCTTAATCCGACCATCCCATAGATTATCCAGATTATCAGTCTCAAATACCAGCTCGCCCCACCTATTAAAGACTTTCAAATTCACTTCATCCAAATAAGCGTATTGAATTTTAAATTTTGGGTTCATACCCACTGGCGTAAAAGCTTCAGGAAAAAATACCCTTGGTTCACATCCTTCAACTACTTCTATTTCGTCATTGGTTTTACACCCAAAGTTGTTTTCCACTTCTAGCGTATAAACGGAAGGTGCTATAACACTCACCGTTGAGTCGGTTGAGTTTCCGCCAAGCGGTACTCCAGAAGCGGTGCCCCAGCTATAAAAGAATTCATCTCCACCGGTAACATTAGCATAAAGAGTTGCTCTTTTCACGGGGACTTCTCTGGTACATACATAGCCTACATCTGGCAAATTAGAAACGGGCGAAGGTTTGATATAAATGGAATCTTCTAAAATGACTTCTGTACATTCCGTTTCTGTAAGTTCTAATAATTTATCTATAACCTGAGAGCTTATTACACCACTCAATGGTGATTTATTAAAGACTTTTATAATAACCTTGATCTTATTCCAACCCAATTTTGGGAAGGTATAATTGACATTGGTGCCCTTTAATGTGGTGCCGTCCTCAAATTCCCACGTGATTTCATTCCTCATAGGGTCACAAATGCCCTGAGATTCCAAAGCCGTGGCAGCGTTAAAACAATTCCCAAAATAATTAGCAGAAGCCCCGCCTCCATCCTGCACTTGTTTGGCATAAATTACGGTAGGAAGACCTAAGCCCATCTCACCGTTCACATCAATTCCTTTACTGGCCTCTATATATCCAGTTACGGCAGCATTTCCAGGAATATCGGGAGCTTGAATGTAAGCTACATTTTTGCTGTTATTGACAGCCATATATAAATACTTATCTCCGGGGGCATTAGGATTTATGGGTCCTAACTGTAGGGCTCCAAATTGCTCCGTTTTAGATGTAGCAATGGTAGAGATATTGCTTTGTATTAAACTTGGATCTTGAAAAAATATTGGAATTTGTAGTAAGGTAGACGTTTCCCCCTTAGTTGGATCACCAGAAATAGTAGCGTATAAAAGCCTTCCATCTGGGCTAAATGACAATCCGTAAACGCTTGGCGGAGCTGCAATACCCAGATCTATCACAATAGGATTTGAAAATGTTCCTGTCGCCCCATCGTAGCTAAAAACTTCAACGACATTGTTTCCATTCTGAATTCCACCTTGAGCCATTTGAGCACCATTCTGGTCAAATACCGTATATCCACTTTCTGTTAAAGGATTATCCTGTGGCAAGCCAATGGATTGTTGTGTGCTTTGAATCCCAACAGAGTCAATTCTAATTACTTCAATAATATTGTTTCCAGATTGATGTGTGAAAATTTCAAATCCTGTTTCGTCTGATTTAGGAAGAATGGTAATCTTGTCTGTAATTCCTACAGCTACTGGAACATCCCTTTCGGTTATCATGCCCATTCCTCCATTATATCTGAGATCAATCACACTATAAGAAAGTAAGCCCGTGTCTACATCTTTGGCAAAAACATAATACTGATGATGAGGACATTCTGTACATCCAGATTTAGGTATAATAATCAAACCCTGAGATGCTGTATTATTTCCATTTAATAAACCAACACCATTTATGTCTAAAACAGGTTCGTCGTTTGCATTATAGACATTTTTTCCGTCGGAATAGAAAGCCAGACTTCCAGAAGGCCCATAAACCATACCTGTGGAAACATCAGAGTCTAATAAATTTGAACGTCCTGCCACTGGAGAAATGGTGATGCTATCTTTTTCTACGTCTGCAAAAAAATCACCTTCGGGATTTAAGGAATCTCTAGGGATTTCTACGCCACCATCATTTTGAAATTCTAGCGTTGCTCCTGTCCCAAAAAACCATTCTTCATTTCCACCACCACCACCAGACTTTTCAAAACAGAATTTAACATTTATCTTGGCGGTTCTAGAACAACCACTTGCACTAAAAACTTCTACAGAATAACATCCAGAAGAATCTACATCAATGGTTCGAGTGGTATCTCCCCCTGGGTACCATAAGTAAGTATAATCTCCAGTTCCTATTCCTATTTTGAAAGGATTAAGGGTTAAAGGATTACTACCGCAAACCGTAGTATCTGCCGAAATAGCCTCATTAAACTTAGGCTGCTGTGGCAAACCTCCAACGGAGATAGTTTTAGTCTCAATGGATCGCACACCTTGCTTAGACGTCTTAGTCAATTGAACGACATAATCACCTGGGGAGCCATAGAAGTGTTGTGGGTTTCTTATTAGCCCGGGAGTCACATCGGCTACATCTCCAAAATTCCATTCCCAGATAGCAGTACTCGTATCGGTGTCGAAAAAATAAGTGGCATTTGGGCATCCTTCTAATGAACCTTCTGCACCACTCTGAATATCTACAACACAAGTTTTTTCGCTTACATAAAACTGTGCCCAAGCACTACTGTTCACAAAAAGTGACAGCGTCATGAAGAACAGATTTATTATATTTTTCCTATTTAAGCGAAACATATTTTAACAAAGAAAGTAGGCTCAAAAACTGAACCAGACTCAGGCTGGCCTGATTTACGTAATTTAAAGTAAAATTGCTTTTAGAAAACGAGATTTAACGTTTTTTATTCAAAAATTCCGTTTTCAATCCGCATTAAAGACATAAATGATCTTGACTTTTCCCTTTAAGTAAATTTCAAAACCCTATTATATCAACGTAACTAAAAAAAATAAGGTTGCTTTTGGAATCTTTAAAAACAAAACATTTTACTTCTCTTTCAGCGGGTTTTCCTGTCTAAATTTTGAAATAGTGCCCTGATAACGGGAATTTATTACAGACAAATTCTCTTAGTACTTACACTGAAATGCATAGGTGAAAAAACATATCCTTATTTTTGCAAAAAACAAAAGAGAATTCTAGATGAAATATCCTATAGTAGCTTACGGCGATCCTGTTTTAAGAAAAGAATGCCGTGATATAGAAAAAGGGGAAATAGATGTAAAAAAACTAGCAGAAGATATGTTTGAAACCATGTACTCTGCCTCTGGGGTTGGTTTAGCGGCTCCTCAAATTGGGAAAGACATACGCATGTTTGTAGTAGATGGGCATCAAATAAATGAAAACTTAGAGGAGGATGAAGAGGTTAATCCGTCTTTAGAGGGCTTCAAAAAAGTTTTTATTAATGCCGAAATCTTGGAAGAAACAGGGGAAGAGTGGGCTTATGAAGAAGGTTGTTTAAGTATTCCAGACATAAGAGCAGAAGTTTTAAGACCCGAGACTGTTACCATTAGATATTTTGATACGGACTGGAACGAACATACAGAAGAGTATGATGATATGGCGGCACGAATTATACAGCATGAGTACGATCACATTGACGGAATATTATTTACAGATCATTTAAGTCCGCTTAAGAAGCAAATGCTAAAAAAAAGATTGACTAATATTTCTAAAGGCATGATAAAAGCAGACTATAAAATGCGTTTTTACAAAAAGTAAAACACATTATATATGAAGCCAACACTAAAAGTAGCTCTTGTTCAAACAGATATTTACTGGGAAAACCCTGAAGCTAATAGGTCTGAAATAGAAGAAAAAATATCTTCTATTGATATTCCTGTTGATTTGATAGTGCTTCCCGAAATGTTCACCACGGGCTTCTCAACAAATGCAAAACATTTGGCAGAGCCTATGAACTTCACCACACACCGATGGATGAAGCAAATGGCGAAAAGGTATGATGCCGCTATATGTGGAAGCTTGGTTATTAAAGAAGGTGAAAATTTCTTCAATCGCTTGCTTTTTGTGGAACCCAATGGAAACACTTCCTTCTACGACAAAAAACATCTTTTTGGTTTTGGAGGAGAAAAAGAGACATTTTCTAGCGGTGATAATTGCCTGATTATAGATTATGAGGGTTGGAAATTTTGCCCTTTAATTTGCTACGATCTCCGCTTTCCAGTATTTAGTAGAAACCTAGGTTTAGCCTATGATGTATTAATTTACACCGCCTCTTGGCCTGCGTCAAGAACAGATGTTTGGGATACTTTACTTAAGGCAAGAAGTCTTGAAAATCAGTGTTACGTTCTAGGAACCAATAGAATAGGCACCGACGGAAACAATCTTTCCTATTCTGGGCATTCACAGGCTATCAATGCGAAAGGTGTTGTTTTAAACGAAATTAGCAGTAAGTCTCAGATTGTTATTTCTGAACTATCAAAAGACGAATTAAGCTCTTTTAGAAATGCCTTTCCTATTCATCTGGATGCCGACAAGTTCACTTTAAATTAAGTTTTGACCCTTGGTCAATCCATCTGCTATAACTCTATCATTGGAAAGTCTAGGTACTTTGTTTTGTCCTCCTAATTTACCTATTGATTTCATATAACCTATAAAGGCATTTCTTTTAAGTGAAGTAACCACCAAAGGCCTTAGAATATTTCCGACGATGAGATCTTTATAATAAGTATTAAGCGACACCAACTGGGAGTCTAAATCTTTTGCGAATGCTTTTTCATCAATTGGCTCTCTGGCATACTCCACAAGCCACTCATGATATGGCAGACCTTCTTTTGGTATCACCATAGGAGCTACTGTAAACTCCACTATTTCTACTTCAGGATGTCTTTCACAGGCGTATTTCATAGCCTTTTCTACCTCTTCCCCTATCACATGCTCTCCAAAAGCTGAAATGAAATGCTTAATCCTTCCAGATACAATAATTCTATAGGGATCTAAAGAAACAAATTTTACAGTATCTCCAATAGAATAACCCCAAAGACCGGCGTTGCTATTAATAACTAAGGCATAATTCTTATTCAGTTCTACTTCACCAATGGTTAAACGAGTAGGGTTTTCGTCAAAATATTCTTCCGCAGGAATAAACTCATAAAAAATACCACTATCTAAGAGCATAAGAAGCCCCTCAGACTCAAATTTGTCTTGGTAAGCTATAAATCCTTCGGAAGCCGGATATAGCTCAATAGAGGCTACTTCCTTGCCTATAGATTCAAACAGTTTTGCTTTGTAGGGTTCAAAGTTTACACCGCCGTAAACAAAAAGATCGAATTCTGGAAAAACATCTTTAATCTGTTTTCCAGTTCGCTCTTGAATCCTATCAAAATACATCTGCACCCATGGCGGAATACCAGAAATAAGACTCATAGGTTTATCAATGGTCTCGTCTATTATTCTTTCCAGTTTTTGCTCCCAATCTTCTATACAGTTTGTCTCATAAGAAGGCAGCTGATTTGTTTTGAGATAAGTTGGTACATGGTGATTTGATATTCCAGAAAGTCTCCCAGTATGAATACCTGCCGTTTTGGTCATTACTGGACTCCCAGAAAGAAAAATGAGCTTGTTATCCAAAAACTTAGCATTTCCTGTTTCAAAAATATAATTCAACAAAGCGTTTTTGGCCGAATCTATGTGGTTATGAATGGAGTCATTTGTTATTGGAATGTATTTGACTCCAGAGGTAGTCCCTGAAGTCTTAGCAAAATATAGCGGTTTTCCTTTCCAGAGTACGTCACTTTCTCCTGCTATAATTTTCTCTACATAGGGCTTTAAGCCTTCGTAGTCATTTACAGGAACCGCTTGTTTAAAATCACCATAAGATTGAATATCTGAAAAACGATGATCTTTCCCAAAAACGGTATTTGAAGCTGTTTCTATAATGCTTTTACGCCATTTCTCTTGAACCTCTACGGCATTTCGCATCCAGCCATGTTGATTCCTTGCCGTAATAGCGGCTAAAGGCTTACTTAGAGTAGATTTTATTCCCATTATTACAAAACTACAATAGAAATCGAAATGAGTGTTTTCATTTAAACTTAAAAACAAAAAAATCCCATGAAATGAATCATGGGATTTAATATACTAGTTTGTTCAAACTAGGCTTTTAAAACAGCCTCAGCAAGAACTAGAACTTTATTGTTTACCACTTCTATCACACCACCATCTACTATCATTGAGGTTTTAGAACCACCTTGCTCATAAGTTAAGTTACCTTTTGCAAGTGTACTCACTAATGGAGCGTGATCATTCAAAATCTGAAACTCTCCGTTTTTACCAGGTAAAGTCACTATAGAAACTTCGCCTTCAAAAACATTCTTGTCTGGTGTAATTATTTCTAGAATCATAATTCAAACTCTAATTTCAGTGGAATTTATTTGTTTGCTTCTGCCAACAGTTTCTCTCCTTTAACCACGGCATCCTCAATCGTACCTACCAAGTTAAAAGCTGCTTCTGGAAGGTGATCATAAAGACCATCCATGATTTGATTGAAACCTTTGATAGTATCATTAATGTCAACCAAAACGCCTTGAAGACCTGTGAATTGCTCCGCCACAAAGAATGGTTGAGAAAGGAAACGCTGAACTCTACGAGCTCTTGTTACGATTAATTTATCTTCTTCAGAAAGTTCTTCTAAACCAAGAATAGCAATAATATCTTGTAATTCTTTATATCTCTGAAGTGTATTCTTCACTCTTTGTGCACAGTCGTAATGGGCATCTCCCAAAACTTCTGCAGAAAGAATTCTTGAAGAAGAATCTAAAGGATCCACCGCAGGGTAAATACCAAGCTCAGAAATCTTACGATTCAATACCGTTGTGGCATCCAAGTGAGCAAAAGTAGTTGCTGGGGCTGGGTCAGTTAAATCATCAGCAGGTACGTAAACGGCCTGAACAGATGTAATAGAACCTCTTTTTGTAGAAGCAATACGCTCCTGCATTACACCCATTTCCGTAGCCAATGTAGGTTGGTAACCCACGGCAGAAGGCATACGACCTAAAAGAGCCGAAACCTCTGAACCCGCTTGTGTAAAACGGAAAATATTATCTATAAAGAAAAGAATATCACGACCTTTTCCTTCGCCATCACCATCACGGAAATGTTCTGCTACAGTAAGACCAGAAAGTGCTACTCTAGCACGTGCTCCTGGAGGTTCGTTCATCTGACCGAAAATAAATGTTGCTTGAGAATCTTTCAAAGCTTCTTTATCTACTTTGCTCAAATCCCATCCTCCTTGCTCCATGGACTCCTTAAATGCATCGCCATATTTCACGATACCAGACTCGATCATCTCACGAAGTAAATCATTTCCTTCACGCGTACGCTCACCTACTCCAGCAAATACGGATAAACCAGCATAAGCTTTGGCAATGTTATTAATCAGCTCTTGGATAAGTACTGTTTTACCAACACCTGCACCACCAAATAAACCAATTTTACCACCTTTTACATAAGGGGCAAGCAAGTCAATTACTTTAATACCTGTAAAAAGTACTTCAGTGGACGTTGCCAAATCTTCAAACTTAGGAGCAGAACGGTGAATAGAAATACCTTTTGTGGTAACTTCTCCTAAACCGTCAATGGCTTCTCCAACAACGTTGAAAAGACGACCCTTGATTTCTTCACCTGTTGGCATCATGATAGGAGAACCCAAGTGAGTTACTTCCATTCCTCTTTGAAGACCATCTGTAGAATCCATCGCAATAGCTCTGATTCTGTCTTCTCCAAGGTGCTGTTGACATTCCAAAATTACTTTTTGTCCATTTGGTTTTACCACAGACAAAGCGTCTAGAATTTCAGGAATCTCTGAGTTTTTGCCCTCAAAGCTTACATCAACTACAGGTCCAATAATTTGTGAAATTTTACCGATATTAGCCATATCAAGATATATTTTATTCGTCTATTTTGAGATTTGGACTGCAAAATTAAAAACTCCGAAGGAGAAAACAAACTTCTTACACATTGTTTTGCATTTTTTGAAGAGAATCCTACCATTATTGCCTAAATAATAGGAAGATTAAAGGAATCTTAAATTAGAACAGCGGTTTTTTATTCTTCCATTCCCAATAAATTGCGAAGAAAACTACCATATATTCCAAAGTTACCAAATAGAGGTTCTCTTGAACTGGCTGTGATGTGTAGGCGAAATATGAAAGAGAAGCTGCAAAAGTCCAAACCATTGGAAATCTGAAATCCGTAAACAAAGAAACCCCGAAAAGCGTAATAATGTACCATGGATGCACGGTGGTACTGCACATTACGTATATAAGTAGAATCAAAAGCGAAGTCTTGGCAAACTCAAGCCTGGAAAAAGACAGTTTTAGTATGAGAGATAAACTAACAGTCGCCAAAAACGGCCCTATTATGCTAATAGTGTTAAAGCCCAAAGCTTTAAATCCTACTGCTCTAAGTAAATAATAGAAGCTCGCATTGAACTCAAACTTGTGAAAATATAAATCTAGAGAATTGAAAATATTAGTCAACAAATGAGCATCATAAAAGGGTAGAAATAAAATTACATTTATGCAAAAAGTTAACAGAATGAAATAAGCTCCCTTTTTTAAACCCAGCCTTTTCCAAATCAAAGGAAGAAATATAAGCGGAAGTAATTTTATAGATACCGCTAAAGCAAAAGGAATGGCCGACCATATGGTATGAGAAAATCTCAAATAAACATAACTGGCTAAAAATAAAAAGAATAGCATAACGCCTTCAAAATGAAGGTTTCCTACCGTTTCAATGATAATAAAAGGATTTAGAGCATAAATAGCAGCAATTGTAACGGCCCTATTTTTTGAAAATTTTAATTTTTCACCTATTGATTTAATTAAAAAAACATTTCCAATTCCTGCCGCAAAAAGAATAAAACGAATACCCACAATACTACTAAAAACAGAAGTCTTACCCAACGTTACGCCTAGTTGAAAGAGGAGCTGATTTAACGGAGGGTAAAGGCTGTAGTAGTTAGGAGAATTTAATTTTTCAAAAAGCCCTTCAGGCATGAGACCATGATAATCTGAAGGTAAAAATAAATATGGGTTTTGATCTGTTATGCCCAAATAGCCATCCCAAATAAACCGATATACGTCATCTGAAAGTACCGGTAAATAAAAAATAAAAAGAAATCTGAACAGCACTGCCCAAAATAAAATCTCAAAAAAAACAAACTTCGTCTTGACTACAACATAAACATAAAAAGCGAAAAGAAGTGACACCCCACCAAAATAAAGCCAAAAATCCTGTCTCTCTTTGTGAAATAAAACCAAAAGCAAGTAGACTATCGCAGATGCTATTTGTAAAACATGTCGCATAAAAAAACCGTCATTAAAAATGACGGTAATTTAGGGTTAAATAGGTATTGTTCAATTAATTTCTCGCCAACTTGGCTTCTATAGTCTGTTGAGTATGCGGTACAGCTCTTAATCTTTCTGCCGGAATAAGCTTACCAGTATCTTTACATAATCCGTAAGTACCATTCTTAATTCTAATCAGGGCTCCTTCCAATTGAGAAGCAAATTTTTTCAGCCTTCCTGAAGATTGGTTAAGTCTCTCCTTTTCCCTCATATCAGCACCATCTTCCAGCGTTTTACTTCCAACAGCAGTACTATCGGTACCGTTATCGTCTTTTCTACTCAGTGTGGTGCTTATAAAGTTAATTTCATTAATTGTTGCCGCGAGCTTCTTTTGAATTATAACTTCAAACTCTGCTAACTCACTTTCTGTGTAATGCGTTTTCTCTACAGTAGCTGACATATCTTCATTGCGTTTACTTTGTTCAGCATTAACATTTTGCTGATATCGCCGCAAAGATATGTTTTAAAGATCCTTAAATCAATGCGATGTTAGATCTTTTTAAAAAAGAAAGTCTCATCCAAATTTGGATGAGACTCCTTTTAAGTGGCCTAATAGTTACAATTATTTAACATAACTAAACTAATATTTTGCTTTTTAAGCTTTTAAGCCAAACAATATTTGCTTTTAAAAAATATGGCTATCATTTGGAATAATGTCACTTTTTCAAGTCAAGAATCCTTATTAGTGTTTTATTACACCATCAATAGGGAAATTATTCCGTCTTTGATACAACCTCAATGTCAAAAGCCAATGTGGTTTTTGCAGGAATAGTTCCTGTACCAAACTCTCCATAACCCAAACTCCAAGGAATAATTAAAGTGGCTTTCTCTCCTACTCGCATATGCGAAACACCATCATCAAAACCAGTAATAACAGAACCTGCACCCAATCTAAATTCAAACTCACCTTCATCAAAAGTGCTCTTATTTAAAAAGTAACCTTTGTATTTTACCTTAACCACATTCCCAGCAACCAAATCTCCTTCCGCCGGTCTATTAGCACTTCTAATAATTCTAACACCTAGATCTGTAAGTTCTGGAGTTGCCAAACTATTTCTTTCTATATAAAGATCGATAAAATCCTCTTCAGAATACTGCTTAATAATCTCCATTTCCAAAACGACAACTTGCCAGGGCTGAATGGCTAAGTTCTCTGGTGGGTTAGCACCATAAACCAATGTAGAAGGCAAATAAAACACGCCCTTTTCTCCTTCTCCTAAAGCACTTAGTGCAATTAAAAACCCTTGAAAAACACTAGATGCCGCACTTGCGGAAAAAAAGCTAGAGTCTGCCGCAGTAACATTTAATAACTCACCACCCTTCAATGTGCTCATTCTAAACGCTACATGAAGAGAAATATCAGCAGTTGGATAAACAGGACTCTCTACCTCGACTAGTTTTTTCCAAAAAATACCCGTTGAATGTTCTGTAAGACCTAAATTATTTGCTTCATTAAAAGCCTTTATTTCTTCTACGTTAAGATCTAAATACTTTTGGTCCTCATTCTCAATAAAATTCTTTCCACAAGAGGAAAGGCCCACCGCTACTAATAAAGCAATAACTACATTTTTCATTTTCTACCTATTTCAAAAAGTTCTATATCAAATACTAATGGCGTAAAAGGAGGAATTGTTGCCCCTGCACCTCTTTCGCCATAGGCAAGATCTGAAGGAATAATAAAAGTACCTTTTTGACCCTTATTCATTGTCATTAAGGCTTCATCCCAACCTTTAATTACATATCCTAAACCTACAGGAAATTTGAAGGGACTATTTTGGTCAAAAACCTTACCATCGAAAAACTTACCTACATAACTAACACTTACGGTATCTCCAGCAGCTACCGTTGCTCCAACACCATCTTTTTCTTTAACATAATAAATTCCATTCTCCATTTTAACGGCTTTTGGATACTTTTCTTTCACATAAACCGCAATAGTTTGTGCCTCGCCTTCTCTCTTAAGTTTCAAAGACTCCTGAAACTGCTCCATTGTTTGAACAGACTTAACACTTACTAAAAACTTTAATTCTGAATGCTCAGGCACTCCTGGAGGAAGCGGCTGTCCCATTTTACCAAATAAAGAATCCACCTTAACATAAACCGTTGCACTGTCTCCTTCTCCTAATTCAAAAAGAGCATTCTCAAAAGATCCTCTAAACTCTCCTTTTCTTGCAGGTACTTGAATAGATTGGCCTTCAGCCCAAGTATCTCTAAAAACGGTATCCAACTCGGTAGATATTCTCATATCCAAGGTTAACATATCACCTTCCTTAATTTTGGTTTCAGAGCTCTCTCTATGCATCTGAAGCCTACTTCCATTTTCAGTTTCAGAGATTTTAAATTGGCCACACGCCAATAAGCAACCAGATACAGCTGCCACTAACACACTCGCTTTAAAGTTCATTTTTTGCTTTGTTTGAATCACACTCCATTTTTATACTGGCTGTGAGGTTAATTGTTGTTTATAAGTTGGAAGAAGGTTCAAAAACTTTTCAACCGTACTTTCCAATGACAAATCCGACTTTCCACCAGCGGCATTTTTATGACCACCGCCACTATAGTGGTTTCTTGAAAACTCGGATACAGAAAAATCATCAACTGATCTGAAAGAGATTTTTATCATCCCATCTCTTTCAATAAAAATAGCAGACATTACTGCCCCAGAAATAGACAATCCATAATTTACAAGCCCTTCTGTATCTCCTTTTTTAGAGTTAAACATTTCCAATTCTTCCTTTGAAAAAAAGAAATAAGCAACTCTGTATTCTTCTAAATAAGTAAGTTTCTCTTTAAGAGCGTATCCTAAAAACCGGAGCCTATCAATTTCGTTTTGATCGAAAAGCTTTCGATTTATTGCATTGGGATTTATTCCTTTATCAATAAGTTCACCTGCTATTCGATGCACTTCCTTCGAAGTGCTATCAAATTTGAAAGAACCTGTATCTGTTAAAATTCCTGTGTACAGACAAGTGGCCACTTCTTCGTTAATAAACTCCAAAAGACCCAACTGCTCTATTAAGGTATAAATCAACTCGCAAGTTGCTGCTGCCTTATCATTCCAAAAAACAAAATCAGCAAAGCTCTCTGGCTCTTGATGATGGTCAATCAAGACCTTAAAACTGGAAGATTTTTCAAACATTTCTCCCATTTCACCAATGCGACTTAATGCAGAAAAATCTAAGCAAAAAATAAGGGTAGCTTTAGCAATAAGTTCTGCTGCCTTAGCAGGTTCACTCTGGAAATCTACCACATGATTTACGCCAGGCATCCAAGCCAAATAGTCGGCATAACCTGTAGGACTGATTACCGTGACTTCATGTCCTTGCTGTTTAAAAAAAGCATAAAGCCCTAACGAAGAGCCAAAAGCGTCTCCATCTGGGTTTTGATGTGCGGTAAGAATTATTTGTTGTGGCTTAGCCATCAAACTTAAAAATTCTTTCCTTTTGTCCTGACTGTCAGTGAAATATTGATGCATTCTCTATAATTGGGGGGCAAAGGTACAAAGCATATTTGGAAAGCTATATTAATAATTCAGCGTAGTATCTCTAAATACATTAAATTTGTCTCCTATCGAATCTGAAATATCAATTAATATGACCAACAGAACATTCTCAATGATTAAGCCGCATGCAGTGGCAGAAAATAATATTGGAGCGATAATCCAAATGATAGAAAAGGCTGGTTTCAAAATAGTGGCCATGAAAAAAACCAAACTAACAGCCGAAAACGCAGGCAAGTTCTATGCTGTTCATAAGGAGAGGCCATTTTACGAAGAACTTTGTGAAACCATGTCATCTGGACCCATCATACCGTTAATCCTTGAAAAAGAGAATGCAGTTTCCGACTTCCGCACCCTGATTGGTTCTACAAATCCAAAGGATGCAGCAGATGGAACTATAAGAAAGATTTTTGCAAAATCTTTAGGTGAAAATGCTATCCACGGTTCCGATTCAGATGAGAACGCTTTGATTGAATCTTCCTTTTTCTTTTCCGACATAGAAAAATTCTAAGAACATCATGGCAAGAATAATGGCAATTGATTTTGGAGGGAAAAGAACAGGCTTAGCGGTAACGGATCCTCTACAAATTATAGCCACTGCATTGGAAACAGTGCCTACCAACACCCTCCTATCTTATTTAAAAGAATATACCGCAAAGGAAGATGTGGAATGCTTTGTTTTGGGTGATCCTAAAAACCTAGATGGTTCAGCAACGGATGCCACAGAAATGGTGAAAAACTTTCGACTCTCTCTCTCCAAAGCTTTTCCAGATAAAGCCGTACATATGATTGATGAAAGGTTTACCTCCAAAATGGCCGTGCAAGTCATGATTTCCAGCGGAACAAAGAAGAAAGACAGGAGAGTAAAGGGTAACATTGATAAAATATCTGCTACTATAATCCTACAAGATTTTATGAGTCGCAGGCATTAATTCCTCCTTTTAGACTCACCACATTATTGAATCCATAAGTCTCTTTTAAAACTTTAACAGCCTTAGCACTTCTGATACCGCTTTGACAGTAAACCACCACGAGTCCTGTATTTTTAATTTCAGGAATAAAATCCTCTAAGGCTTCCAAAGGCATTAGCTCTCCTCCAAGATTTCCCATTTCATGCTCATGAAATTCTCGCACATCTATCAGTTGAGCGATATTTGAAACTTTGAAGTTATCATAATCAATACAGTCCCTGTCCTCAACCATAATACCGCAAAACCTGTCATAATCTATCAAACTAGTAATTGGCTCAGCGTCTGTGTTTTTAAAAATTGTCAGTTTCCTAAAGCTCATACTTAAAGTCTCAACAATAAGTAGTTTTCCGCTCAATACCTTTCCTATACCCGTTAATATTTTGATGGCCTCCATGGCCTGCAAGGAACCAATTATTCCGGCCATAACGCCCAAAACTCCAGCAATCGCACAGTTTGGTGCCATTTCTTCTGAAGGTGGACTTGGAAAAAGATCCCTATAATTCACCCCTCCTTTATAATTAAAGACAGAAACTTGGCCTTCAAACCTGTATATTGCCCCATAAACTAGTGGCTTTTCACTTAAAACACAGGCATCGTTTACAAGGTATCTCGTAGGGAAATTATCAGAACCATCTATCACCAAGTCATAATCTTCAATAATCTCTAATGCATTGTTTGACACTATTCGGGTAGAATGCTTCGTGATTTTAAGTCTTTTATTAATGGACTTAAGTCGACTTTCCGTTTCCTCGATTTTCAATTTCCCCACAGAATCCTCTGAATATAGAATCTGTCGCTGCAGGTTTGAAGTCTCCACTACGTCGTTTTCCACGAGTCCTATCCTTCCAACCCCAGCTGCTGCTAGGTACATAAGGACGGGGCTACCCAATCCTCCACAGCCAATCACTAAAACCGAACTTTGCTTCAACTTTTCCTGTCCCTCTATTCCAAATTCTGGAATTAGAACCTGTCTACTAAATCGCTTAAGTTCGTCCTGTTCTAACATTTCTAAAATTATTTTAAATTGGCTCCGTGCCCATGAAGACCGTTAAAAACCGCTACCCCATCTACTACATTAACACCAGATGCAGGGTCGTCCTTTAGCAAGGCCGCTCCATCCATATCTACATAATCTAACAAAGAACTTAAATGTGCAATGGTGGAAATACCAACACTACTTTCTGTCATACAACCCATCATAACTTTCAAGTTAAGAGATCTAGCCTCTTTTATCATTTCAAGTGCCGGAAAAACACCTCCACATTTGCTCAATTTTATATTTATACCATCAAAACTCTTCGCACATTTTACTACATCCTCCATGTAAAAGCAGCTCTCATCCGCAAAAATAGGAATGGAAGATCTTTCCTTTAAAAGTCCATTTTCATCAATCCTGTTTCTAGCCAAAGGCTGTTCCATAAACTGAAGGTTCAATTTCTCCAACTCAGGCAAATACTCAAAAGCCTTTTCTAAACTCCAAGCTGCATTTACATCAATTTTGAAGGGTTTATGAATACTTTTTTCTAAGAACTTTAGTGTGTTTAAATCATCTTCTCCTCCTAATTTTATCTTTAAACTAGGCCAGTTAGATGAAGAAATTGCTTCAGCCATTCTCTCAGGTTCATCCATTCCAATGGTAAAACAGGAATTTGGCAGACTATCTAAACTAAGGCCCAAATAATCTGATAAAGTCATTCTCTCTCTTTTAGCACACCAATCATAATGGGCAATATCCACAGCACATTTCGCAAAATGATTCTCTCCTAGTATATCATTTATATGATGCCAAAAAATATCATGAGGTGTACCCCAGAAGTCTGATATGCTACTCCAATTTTTTTCTAAAATGGCGATAGATTCTGACACATTAATGCCATAGTATGGAACATGAGCGGCCTCGCCCAATCCCACAAAGCCCCCGCTACTTACTTCCACAAACAGTGTATCTGTATGCGTTCTTACACCATAAGAAATCCTGAATGGGTTCTTGTTTTCTAAACTAAATGGCAACAGTCTTAACTTCATATAATTTCCATATTAAACAATACCTTCAAATGCTCAATCATTTTTTTTGAAACATCATTGATATCTAGTTCTCTACCGAGCTCGTACTGCATTGAAGTAACTGCTTTGTCTTCAATACCACAAGGCACAATATTTCCAAAATAGGACAAATCGGTATTCACATTTAACGCCAAACCATGCATAGTCACCCACCTACTGGCTTTTACACCCATAGCACATATCTTTCGTTCTCCTAACATTTTTAAAGGGTTTCTTTCTAGCCACACACCCGTAAAACCATCTACCCTTAGACCTGAAATGCCATAATCTGCCAAAGTAAGCATAACCGCTTCCTCCAAATACCTTAAATATTTATGTATATCTGTAAAGAAGTTTTCAAGATCTAAAATGGGGTAAACCACTAATTGACCTGGCCCATGATAAGTAATGTCTCCGCCCCTATTTATCTTATAGAAATTAGCACTCTTTTCTTCCAAACCTCTTTGGTCTAAAAGCAAGTTTTCTTCCTTACCACTTTTTCCAAGCGTGTAAACATGCGGATGCTGACAAATCAACAAATGATTTGGCGTTCGGGTGTCTGTATTATTATTCCTATTGTGGAGCTTGACTTCTACTGTTTTAGCAAAAACACTTTCTTGGTAATCCCATGCCGCTTGATAGTCTATCAAACCCAAATTTTCAACCTTTACTTCCTTATTTTGCATATCTTTAATCCATATCTCTCAGGTTCTGACTATAACACTATGGCGGCAAAATTAATTTGCTTTTATGGTTACAGTACACTAAACAAAAATAAAACTTAAGGCTATTTTCAATACCGATGATGAAGAACAAAAGAAAAGTTGGCGAAAAAGGAGAACAATGGGCGGTAGATTTCTTAGTCAATAAGGGTTACCAGATTATAGAAAGAAATTATCAGGTTAGTCATTTAGAAATTGATATCATCGCTAAACAAAACGACTGGCTTATCTTTGTAGAAGTAAAATTAAGAGGGGATGCAGACCATGGTCTTCCGGAAGACAATGTGGGTAAGTCGAAACAGAATTTTCTTATCAAAGCCGCCGACATATATTTGAATGATTCTGAATGGGAAGGTAAAGTCCGTTTTGATTTAATTTCTATCATAGTTTCGCCATTTGAAATTGTACATTTTGAAGATGCCTTTTATTAATTGAACTCCTCTTGGGGCGAACAACGACTTTCGCATTAAATTTCTTTTGACTACTCCATAAACGAAGATTGAGATCAACAATAATTTTATCCCTATCTTTGGTCATACCTTTTCTAATTTATGCTTTATTACCTTTTCGATTACCTACATCGTATCCTTGATTTACCAGGGGCAGGAGTCTTTAGATACATTTCGTTCAGAGCTTCTGCAGCAACCATCGTATCTCTTTTAATTGCTGCCATTTTTGGTAGAAGAATTATTAACCTTTTAAGAAATCTTCAAATTGGAGAATCCATTAGGGATCTAGGCCTTAAAGGGCAAATGGAAAAAAAAGGCACACCCACCATGGGCGGCTTTATTATACTGGCGTCCTTATTAATTCCAGTACTGTTATTTGCTAGGCTAGATAATATATACATCATACTTTTAATAATAGCGACTATTTGGACCTGCATGATTGGCTTTGCTGATGACTATATAAAGGTCTTCAAGAAAGACAAAGAAGGTCTTAAAGGAAAGTTTAAGGTCATAGGTCAAATTGGGCTTGGGCTAATTGTAGGCCTTACCCTTTATTATAATGACAATGTTGTGGTTAGAGAATATGTGGGAAATGCCGGCCAATATGTAGATATGGCTAAGCTAACCACCACTGTCCCTTTTATGAAAGGTAATGAGATCGATTACGGTATTCTTGGGGGCTTCTTGCCTGATTTTTTATCTTGGTTACCTTATGTATTCATTTGCACATTTATAATAACGGCTGTCTCAAATGGAGCCAACATTACGGATGGTATCGATGGCCTTGCCGCAGGAACCTCCGCTATCATTGGGTTGGCTATTGCCATTTTTGCTTACTTGTCTGGAAATAAAATTTTCGCAGAATACCTTAACATAATGCTTATTCCTAACTCTGGAGAGATTGTGATTTTCTGTGCGGCCTTCCTTGGTTCTTGTATTGGCTTTCTTTGGTATAATGCTTATCCTGCTCAAGTTTTTATGGGAGATACAGGAAGTTTAATGCTCGGTGGAATAATTGCTACCATGGCATTAGCCTTAAGAAAAGAGCTATTAATTCCTGTGTTATGTGGTATATTTCTAATAGAACTGGTTTCGGTTATGGCTCAGGTGGCTTATTTTAAATACCAAAAAAGAAAACATGGACTGGAACATGCACAAGCCAACCGCCTTCTTTTGATGTCACCATTGCATCATCATTTTCAGAAAAAGGGTCTGCACGAAGCGAAAATTGTGGCCAGATTCTGGATTATCGGAATCATATTAGCCGTAATATGTCTTGTAACGCTGAAGCTTAGATAAGCTGTATCACCGCTTTTAAAAAAGTGTCAATCATGAGAAGAATACACAATATTTATATTGCAGCTATGTCATAAATATTAAATTCCACTTATGAAAAAACCCTCAACAACGTTAGTCATTGTTCTCTTGACGACCATTGCTGGTTTATCTACAGCTGTAGCTGTATTCCTGCCAGCAGTCAAATTCGAGGAAAATTCAAACTAGAAAAAATAGTAATTCCAAACAGTACCATAAGCTATAAAGACAGTCTTTACTTTTTAACTATAGATACGGAGGATGTTTCTGGAAATAGTATATCATATGACGAAGTAACCGAAAACGGAGAAACCTCAAGCCGTAGGTATTGGGCAACCGCAGAAGGCCCTGATGATTGCGTTAAGACATCAATGATAAGGATTAATGTTACTTATAAAAATGGGGAAACTCGTCGTTTTATCAGAGATTCAAATGACCGCTACAATTTAAGATTGGAGGTTTCTGGTTATCTTTATGAGAACTCCCATGATACTGATACCTATCATTATTTGATTGTGAACTAGCGAGCAATATTAACCTTAGATAAACCTAAACCCATTTACCTCTTGGAAATACCAACCTCTAAGAGGTAATTTTGGTAAGTCATAAAGCTAAATGCTTAGTTGAATATTTATTTTCAATAAGCTATTGTATTTAAAACCACTTATTTATACCTTTGCAGCCCCAAAGACTGCCTTCATGAAGCCGCCCGTGCTTCGAAGGGAAAATTAAGTTGGTGTAAATGGAAGTTCCGATCCGTTTTATGTGCTGGTTTCTAGCATCTTACAACTTTTCTTTAGGCTTGAGGTTTTTAACACTGAATTTGGGATAGGTTTAAAAATCAAATGGCGAATGTTTTTTTATAAACGTTTAAAAAAAATAAACAGTGGATACATTAAGTTATAAGACCATTTCGGCTAATAAAGCGACGGTCAACAAGGAATGGATAATTGTGGATGCAAAAGACAAAGTTTTAGGTCGTATATGTAGCCAGATTGCCAGCATTTTGAAAGGTAAAACCAAAACGAATTACACGCCTCACGTAGATTGCGGTGACAATGTTATTGTTATCAATGCTGAGAAAGTGAAATTGACTGGAAAGAAGATGACAGATAAGCAATATATCCGTCATACGGGTCATCCAGGTGGACAACGTTTTGCTACACCTCGTGAATTAATGGAGAAAGACGGAAGAAGAGTTGTGGAAATGGCCGTTAGAGGTATGCTTCCAAAAACTCGTCTAGGTCGTAAGCAATTTACAAACCTGTTTGTTTATGTTGGAAGTGAGCATCCTCACGCAGCACAACAAGCGAAGTTAATCGAACTTTAATTCTAAATTAAAACATTAAAAATATGCAAGTAATCAATACCATAGGTAGAAGAAAGACGGCTGTTGCAAGAATATACATGCAACCTGGTAAGGGTGATGTTACGGTTAACGGTCGCGATTTGCAAACATATTTCCCAACGGAAGTATTACAAATTATATTAAACCAACCTTTTCATTTAGTTGATTCAGACGGAAAGTATGACTTAAAAGTGAATGTTAAAGGTGGTGGAATAGCAGGACAAGCGGAAGCTATTAGAATGGCTATCTCTCGTGCTTTAGTAGAGGCAGATAGAGAAAACAGACCAGCTTTGAAAAAAGAAGGATTCCTTACTCGTGACTCAAGAATGGTTGAGCGTAAGAAATACGGACGTAGAAAGGCTCGTAAGAAGTTCCAGTTCTCTAAACGTTAATACCAATATGAATACAAAGTCTGTCATGGTTTTCTATTTCAGACTTTGTGTTTTTCTTAAAATAGTACAGTCAGCACTTATCGTGTCCGATGTGTTGGGCTGCTTAAATCATCCTTTAAACAAAGACAAATGGCACAGTTAACTTACAAAGAACTTTTAGATGCAGGTGTTCACTTCGGTCACCTTACCCGTAAATGGGATCCACGTATGGCTCCATACATCTTCATGGAGAAGAATGGTATCCATATTATTGATCTTAACAAATCATTAACTTCATTAGAGCAAGCTCAAGCCTTCGTAAGAGGTATTTCTCGCTCTGGTAGAAAAATAATGTTTGTAGCTACTAAGAAACAAGCTCAAGAGATTGTTTCTGAAGAAGCGAAAAGATTGAAAATGCCTTTCGTTACAGAAAGATGGTTAGGCGGTATGCTTACCAACTTCCCAACGATTCGTAAGTCATTGAAAAAAATGCAGAACATTGAGAAAATGCTTTCTGACGAAGAAACTTCTAGCAATCTTGCCAAGCGTGAAAGATTAATGTTAGACAGAGACAGAATCAAGTTAGAAAGATTGCTTGGTGGTGTTACTGACATGTCTAGACTTCCAGCTGCTTTATTTGTAGTGGATATCAAACGTGAGCACCTTGCTATTTCTGAAGCAAAAAGATTAGGTATTCCCGTAGTCGCTATGGTTGATACTAACTCTAACCCAGAGTTAATTGACTTCGCCATCCCAGCTAATGATGATGCTTACAAATCTGTTTCTTTGATTACCCTTGCTATTGGTAAAGCCATAGAAGAAGGTATTCTTGAAAGAAAACAAGATAAAGAAGCTTCTGAGTTAAAAGAAGCTGAAGAAGCTAAAAAAGCTTCAGATGCTAAAAAAGAAGCCGCAGCCGAAAAAGCAGCAGAAAAGGCAGCCGCTACCGCAGCAGCTGCAGCTCCAGTTGAAGAAGCGGAAACTGAAGAATCTCCAAAAAGAAAGAGAACAAGAACAACAAAGGAAGAAGGTGCTGACGAGGAAACTCCAGCTACTGAATCTGATGCTACTTCTACAGAGGAGAAAGCTTAGTTCTAGGAAAAAATAAGTTTTCGAATAGCCCGGAGGAACCTTTCGGGCTATTCACATTATAGGATTTATAATTAAATATCAAAGCAAAAATGAACATAACAGCTGCAGATGTAAACAAACTTCGTCAAGCCACAGGTGCTGGTATGATGGATTGCAAAAAAGCCTTAGTAGAAGCTGATGGCGATTTTGAAAAAGCAGTAGAATTTTTAAGAAAAGCGGGTCAGAAAGTAGCTGCCAAAAGAGCAGACAATACTACTTCTGAGGGCGTTATTCTTGTAGATGTAAGTGATGGTGGTAAAAGTGGTAAAGTATTGGCCTTAGCTTGCGAAACAGAGCCTGTTTCAAATGTTGAAGACTTTACTTCATTGGCAAAAGCTATTTTACAAGCTGGTGTTAAAAATGATGTAAAAGACACGGCTACTTTACTTGAAACAAAACTTGAAGATGGCAGAATAATTAGTGAGGCCATCACAGAATTAATAGGTAAAATTGGTGAGAAGGTAGTTATATCTTCTTTTGACCATGTTGAAGGAGAAGCTGTTGTGGCTTATATTCACTCAAATAACAAAGCCTCTGCTTTGGTATCTTTTGAGAATGTTCAAGGAGCGGATGTAGTATCTTTAGGTAGAGATGTTGCAATGCAAATTGTAGCCATGAAGCCTGTAGGTTTAGATAAAGATAATGTAGATCCTACAATCGTGGAAAAAGAGATTGAAATAGGAAAAGAGCAAGCTCGTCAAGAAGGAAAGCCTGAAGCAATGCTTGAGAAAATTGCCCTTGGTAAACTTAATAAGTTCTATAAAGAGAATACACTCTTAAATCAAGACTTTGTTAAAGACCCATCTATTAACATTGCAAAACTTCTTGAGAACACTCAAAAAGGATTGAAAATAACTTCTTTCACTCACACGGTGATTGGATAGTTATTCTTGCATTATTAGGCATAAAAAGACCGCTTTCCTTCACGGAAAGCGGTCTTTTTGCATATTACCCTAATACGCTCTTTTAAAGCGTTAAACCATAACAGAAATTACGTGAAACACTTTTATAAACACCACAGATCAACACACCATCCTCCTTATTATTGACTGCTTGCTGAATGGCATCATTGAAATCCTTCTCTGAATCCACTTTAACGTTCCCAACACGCGTAATAATAAAACCGTCTTTTATATCTGTGTCTCTAGCAAAAGTGCCCGCCTCAAAAACCTTTGAAACCCTAACACCGTTTCTCACTCCCATCTCGCTTTTCTCTCCAGATGAAAGCTCCTCTAGTTTAACTCCTAAATTAGAAATAGAACTCTTTGCCACTTCCTTTTTAATGATAGAACTACCTCCATCTCTATTTCTTAATGTTACCGTGAAATCTTTCTCCTTACCATCTCTATCCACGGTCACTTTAATTTTCTCACCCGGTCTTTTAAGTCCAATTAACTCTCTAAATTTCGGCTCAGACTTTATTACCATCCCATCAATTTTTAAAATTACATCACCTGGCTGAATTCCCGCAACATTAGCAGCACCATCCTCTGTAGTTTCTCTAACATAAATTCCTTGAGTAACCTTTACCTTAAATTCTTGAGAATTCTTATTGTCTAGTTCCACCGGAACAACCCCTAGATATCCTCTTTGAACGTTACCAAATTTAATAAGGTCTGTTGTTACTTTTTTGACAATTGCTGAAGGAACTGCAAAAGCATAACCGGCATAAGCCCCATTTGGAGACGCTATAGCGGTATTAATTCCGATAAGCTCACCTTGTAAATTCACCAAAGCCCCGCCACTATTTCCTGGATTAACCGCAGCATCTGTTTGAATAAAAGATTCAATCGGCGTATCGCCCTCTACGCCACTTTTCTGGTACCTCTGCTGATAACTTCTAGCCAAAATACTTATATCTCTACCAATTGCACTTATGATACCAGCCGTAACTGTAGACTCCAAATTGAAAGGATTTCCTACCGCCAATACCCATTCTCCCACTTTAACCTCATCGGAATCGGCAAAGATTAAACTAGGTAAATCTTTCTCCTTAATTTTTATTACCGCAATATCCGTAGACGGGTCTACACCAATAACTTCTGCCGTATAAATTTTCTTATTATAAGTCACTACCTCAAGTTCGCTTGCACCTTCCACCACGTGATTGTTTGTAGCGATATATCCATCCTTAGAGATAATTACACCAGAACCAGAAGATTGTTGTTCCTGCGGACGAGCTTGTTGTTGATCAAAACCAAAAAAATCATCAAAGATAGACGGCATTCGCTGCTGTCTTACCGCCCGCATGGACTTAGCCTTTATATGCACTACCGCAGGAGCAGAAACTCCGGCTGCATAAGTAAAGTCTGTCAACCCAGAAGCAGGCATATTCGAAAAGTTCACTAGCTTCGAATTCCCTGTATCTTCTCTAGCATTCGCCTCGTTCATTATAACATCAGTCTTTTCTAAGCCTGACACTTTATAGCCTACTATGGTGACCACACTACTTGCCACTGCTATTAATGCTACTTTTAAATTATTTTTCATATATCCTTCATCTGTTTTTCATTTAGAACAATAAACACAAAAATATTTTTTTGTAATATAGAAACGTACGTCGAAGCATTAAAATTCAACCCCGACCTCAACACTTAACATAATTTAACAAGAAAAAAGCGACTTAGAGCTATTTCTAAGCCGCTTTTTACACCCTCATTAGCATTACGAAACCGTAATCAGCTTAGGCTCCTTTTCTTTCTCTTCTTCTTTCTTAGGCAAATTAAGCATCAATATACCATTAACATAACTTGCATCAATTTTCTCGACATCTACAGATTTAGGCAGATAGAACTTTCTTTCAAAAGAAGATTGACTAAATTCCTTTCTCGTATAATTGGCCTCCGTACGCTCATTAGATTCTGTCAAAGTTCTAGCGATAGACAAATGCTTGCCGTCCACGTTAATTTTGAAATCCTCCTTTTGTGCTCCAGGTACCGCCAATTCAATTTTAAAATTATCCACCCCTTCTAAAATATTCGCAGCGGGTATTGCTTCGTTCTTCTTTATATCTCCAAACGAGTCATTCTCCCCAAAAACATTATTAAATAAGAAAGGGTAGTTACTTACAGGTCTAAAAGATTTTACTAAAGTATTCATGATGATTATTTATTTTAATTAAAAATTTAATTTCTAATCATTCCTCATCAACTCTCATTCCAATCTTATAATTCAGCCATTGTGTCTTCTTTCTGGTTCTCAATGTGAGCAAAGTATGCCACATTGTCACTCATCTTCCAAAAACAAAAAAAGTCCATGACATTTATGTCAGGACTTTAAATACTTCATGAAGGATTTATTTAACTACTTCCTTGTTTTCAGCTTCTCAAAAACATAAGAACCAATTTTTATTCCCATGGCCTGCCCTTCTTCGCAACCAGACCTGTAATGTATTCCACCATACATCCTACTATATGAACAAGCCGTAGCAGATTCCCTAAAAGAAGGAAAAGTCTTTACCCCGTGACCATACGGAAACTCCGTAGAATCAGTAAAGGCATAATTATCTCCCATAAGCCCCGTCATCACCTCCGCAGAAGCCGCCGAAATGGTACTATGCCCACTGGTATATTCCGGAAATGGCGGTGTTTGTAAATAAGGCACCCAATCTGGATCAAACTCGGCATTGATAACCGTTTCTGGTCTTATTTTCTCACTTCTATATTTCTCCTCCCAACTACAGATAAAAGCTTCATGCAAAGCAACTGATACCATAAGATACGCTTCTGCAGATTCCATAATAGATTTCTTTTGTCCCTTTAAACCTGTTTTTGCTATCGCCAACCAATGACCACCAGGTGTCATTTTCTTATTAGCGAACATTACGTGCCCTTGAACATTCATTACGAAAGCGTTATCATCCCAGAACCACGCCATACTCTCCTGCTCCTCCGTTTTATTCTTAGATATATCATAAACCTCCATAAGCTCCTTCCAAAACAAACTATTCTTATCCAGGTTATATCGTGGTGGTGGTGGTGGTGTGAATTGATTAGCTGAATCTAAAACCATTAATCTGATAGTCATCCAATATGGCTCCATAGCATCTCCATACTGCGGAGGAGTAGGCACCCATAATCCGGCCTCATTCTTCACCGTATATCTTAAACCCCTCGTCTGGGCATAATTATCTTTTTTGGCATAGTCTATAACATGAGCCGCAATAGCCTCACCATACTTTATAGATCTCTCGTAAACATCAGAAGGAACACCTGCCTTCTTGAAGTCGGCATAGAGACCATTCTCAAACTCATCATATTTATCAACCGTAAATGTTTGACTTCTGGCTACCAGGAGCAACGCCTTTATACTCGCCAAAGGATAGCAGTACTCTTCCGCAGCATCCGGTTTTGGCACATTCACAAAACCCTTAAGCTGGCCATCCATACTTCGATAGCTCTCATCAGAATTCACTAGAGCCTCATAACCGGCTAGCGTAGCATAAGAATAAATTCTACTCGCTACTGGTGGTGAAAAAATGTCATGAATAATAACTTCTGTCAGCTTATCTAGTGCGTTATGATAATACTCTGGCTTATTGGTTATAACACCATACTCTTCTGCCGACTTCCGCTCACAAGACAGTAGTGAAATGCATAATGTCGCCAGTATTAATAATTTTTTCATATATCGTAAAAGGTTAAATTTTTATACTACTCATCTAAAATGTTTTCTTCCACCGTTGTGGTTCTTTCTCCTCCATGAAGAATATCGACAACATCTTTGACATGATAAACATCCTTATTGTATCTATTGCTTAATATAATAATAACAAAATCTTCTCTGAGGTCTAAGAACATAATCGTATTATAGCCCTTCCACCAACCCGTATGATAAACATAATCTGTTTGTTGTTTATCATTCAGCCATAGCCTAAAACCATAACCATAATTTCTCAACCCCGGATGTTCAAAACTTCTGGGTGTATAAATTTCCCTCAAAGACTCTTTCTTCAGTATTTTTTCGGATTTTAAAGCCCCGTACCATTTCAATAAATCCTGAGAAGTAGAAAAAACACCCTTATCTCCAGCTATATTATCATAAGCGTCAAAGGGAATTCTTCTTCGATTTTGATAGCCAAAAGTCCTTGGCTGACCATCTTTTAACTCCGTTACAAACTTCGATTTTTTCATCCCTAATGGCAGAAATATTCTTTTTTTCAAGTATTCCGCAAACGTAAGACCTGAAACTTTTTCTACAATTGCTGCTAAAATAGCAAAATTTGTATTGTTATAAGAGAAATAATGGTCTGGTAGATTGAAAGCCTTTGGTGTAGGATTTACTTCTTCAAACCATTTCATCAACTCTTGATTATCAGGAAAAAACTTCCCTTCCCTAGATTTTTTATCAAAAGTATATTCGTAATAAGGTAATCCAGATCTGTGGCTTAACAGACTTCTAAGTGTAACACCTTGATATGGAAAGTTAGGATAGTAATCTTTAACGGTAAGATCTAAACTCAATTGACCCGTTTCTACCAATTGCATTACAGCTACTGAGGTAAATGTTTTAGATAAAGATGCCAACTGAAACGGAGTATTTCTACTTATAGGTATCGAATCCTCAAAGTTTGCCAGCCCAATAAGCGTGTCACATAGTACTATCCCGCTTTGGGCTATTAAGATACTCCCATTAAAACCCTTTTTGACTTTGGCATCCACAAAACCCTTTAACAGTGCTGTCTTTTTATCGGCAGAAATGGCTACCCGAATAGAATCGAGTCTTTCTTGTAGTCCTAAATCTTCCTGATCTTGTAAACCGGTATTATCTGCCTTACTCCTACAAGAAAAAACATTTAAACAGAAAAAAAAAAGAACTAAAAGTCTGATGAGCATTATCTTTGAAAAGACAGATTAGAAGTGAAAATACTGCCTAGATAAATAACCAGTACCGTGAATACAGTGCTTGAAAAAATCTTCAAGACTGTGTGAAGAAACAAATGTGTACCACCAGCTTCAATAAAAAACAAAGCTAAATGATGAACAAAAACAATTACAGTGATGTATACCAAATAACGCTGATGACCCAACTCTGGCAGTGTGACGCTTAAATCATTTTCAACCCCCTTTGCCGGAAAAAAGTATAGTAAAATTCCTCTTCTTAGAAAACCTATTAAAGTACATGCTGCCGCATGCACCCCAGCAGTATTATAAAATACATCTACCGTCAATCCTATTAGAAAGCTGAGTAAAATAACCCAAATACTATCCATATCACCCGGTAGCCATAATATCGCTATAATGTATATAAAGCAGAAAGCCACATCAAAAAGCACTAAATTCCTCACTAATAGCACTTGTAGTGCCACATAGAGTATAATAACCAAACCCGATTTAATGAGATTCTGACTATTCATTTTCTTCCTCCCTTTCTAAGTTTATCTGCTCGTCTACTAACTTATTCCTTACGATATATACATAAGTAAGCCCACCAAAGTCAGTTGCCAATTTCACATCAATATCATGAAAAGCCCCATTGTCGGGTGTGGATACGTATCCTATTTTACCAATAAGTACATCTGGAGGGAAAATTAAGTTTTGTGCAGAGGTTACTACACTATCACCTACGGCTATTTTTTTGAATTTATCTATCGTTCCTAGCTTAACGATGTCATGCGAAACACCATTCCAAAGTGCTAGGCCAAGGGCTGTTTGATCAGAAATACGCAGTGCTTTATTCTTAACTTCTGAAGAAACTCTAAATTCCTCATGTAAAATGGAATAAATTCTGGAAAAATGTTGGCTACAAGACATCACCTGACCCACTACACCTCTGGGACCAATTACCCCCATGCCAGGTTCTATACCGTCCAAAGTTCCTTTGTCAATGGTAATGTAATTCTTTGACCTTGCTGAAGTGCTATTGATAACTTTGGCTACCTGGAATTCAAATCTATCCGCATATATAGAGTCTACTTTATAAAAGGCATCTCCTCTTTCACTTTTTTGCTGAAGCTCTGTCAACTCCTCTCTTAAAGCACTGTTTTCATTCGCCAGACTTTCATTCTCTTCCTTTAAGTAGAGATATTCCTTCGCCTTATACGTAGCTGCCATGGTGCTTGCCGCCGCCGCATTGGTTGAATTAAAGACATTAACATCCCATTGCAAATTATTCTTACGAATCAATGCAAAGGAAATAATCTCCAAAACTAGGAATAGGAAAAAATATTTGGCTCTGTTTAAGAGCCCGAATAATTGAGACATAAAAACTTAAATGCTCAAATGAAAAATACTAATGAACTAATACTGCCTGAAATTTCTCAATATTTTTAAGAATTTCACCGGTACCTCTCACCACAGCCTTAAGTGGATCTTCTGCCACATGAATTGGCAGTTTTGTCTTAAGTTCCAGACGCTTATCCAAACCGTGAAGCAATGCACCTCCGCCAGTCAAGAAAATTCCGTTTTCAAAAATATCTGCAGATAACTCTGGTGGAGACATTTCTAAAGCCCTCATGATAGCTTCTTCTATTTTGGATATTGATTTATCCAATGCATAGGCTATTTCGCTGTAAGTTACCTTAATCTCTTTAGGTATACCCGTCATAAGGTCTCTACCACGAATTTCTATGTCCGCTGGTGCATCATCCAAATCTGGCAGAGCAGCACCTACTTGTATTTTTATAGATTCAGCAGAACGCTCCCCTATTAAAAGGTTATGCTCTCTACGCATGTAATCCACAATGTCTCTTGTAAATAAGTCTCCTGCAATTCTCACAGATGCTTCGCAAACAATACCCGAAAGAGCAATGACCGCTATTTCGGTAGTACCACCTCCAATATCCACAATCATGGAACCATTAGGCTGCTCTATGTCAATACCAATACCTACTGCTGCTGCAATGGGCTCATGAACCATATATACTTCCTTAGCACCTGCATGCTCACAAGAATCCTTTACAGCACGTTTTTCCACCTCCGTAATACCTGAAGGAATACAAACCACCATTCTGTGAGAAGGAGAGAAAAACCAACTCTTACCAGAGTCAATCATCTTAATCATACCACGAATCATTAACTCGGCGGCCGTAAAGTCCGCTATAACACCGTCTTTTAACGGTCTTATGGTCTTAATGTTTTCATTGGTTTTTTCATGCATTTGCATGGCCTTATGACCAATAGCAAGCACTTTGCCACTTACTTTATCTAAGGCAATTATTGAAGGTTCGTCAACGACAATCTTGTCTTTATGTATAATTAAGGTATTTGCGGTACCTAAGTCAATTGCAATGTCGCTAGTAAGAAAGCTAAATAATCCTGCCATCCGAAGTGTTAAGTCTTGAAAAATATGGAAATAATTCCTGCAAAATTAACGATTATTCTTTGCAAAATTTTCTTTGGATAAAGATTTTTATTACTGAAAACCTGTACTGCACTATCCTATGCTTTTAATTATATACCCCACTATACATCAGCCCGTTATTAACTTAAAGCCTTCTCCATGGAGGTTTAATATCTTAATGTTCTCGTCTGCCTTTAAATGTTTTCTAAGTTTAGTGATATAAACATCCATTGACCTGGCATTAAAATAGGAGTCGTCTCCCCAAATCATCTTCAGAGCATAACTCCTACTTACTGGCTTGTTTGGGTTTTGACAAAAGAGCTTAAGGAGTTCAGATTCCTTTGTGGTTAGCTTTTTTGATTCTCCATACAACGACAGCTTAAGATCTATGGTGTTAAAAGTATAAGGCCCTATAGAAAACTCTTCTTGATTTACCTCTGGCCCTTGCTTACTAACTCTTCTAAAAATGGCCGCCATCCTCATTAGGAGCTCCTCCATACTAAACGGCTTAGTAATGTAATCATCCGCTCCGCTTTTAAAACCCTGAATGGTGTCTTCCTTCATAGACTTAGCAGTAAGAAAAATAATAGGGACTTCGGCATTGTTGAGTCTAATTTCCTTTGCCAAAGAAAACCCATCCTTCTTCGGCATCATTACATCCAGCAAACACATATCAAAACCCTCATTCTTTAAAAAAAGATCTAAGCCTTGATTGCCGTCTCTTGCCAGCTCCACTTCATATCCCTTTGAAGAAAGATACTCCTGAAGGAGCATTCCTAGATTCGGATCGTCTTCGGCCAAGAGTATTTTTAATTTGATTTCCATATTTTTATCCTTCACAGGTTTAAGCCGTTAAATCCTTATAAAACGTTAATTCAAAAGTACTTCCTTTATTCACTTCACTCATCACTTTTATATCTCCTTGGTGAAGGTCCATCATCTTTTTCACGTAGCTCAGACCTAAACCAAATCCTTTAACATTGTGAATGTTTCCCGTGGAAACTCTATAAAACTTTTCAAATATTTTCCCTAGCTGTTCTTTTTTCATTCCGATACCCTCGTCACTTACAATTAAGGCCAGACCGCCATCCACATCCCTGGTAGCGACCATTATCCTTGGGTTCTCCGGCGAATACTTGTTTGCATTATCTATCAGATTATAAATAATATTGGTCATGTGAACCTCATCTGCAATAATCACGGCATCTGCGGCCTCTAGATCCAAAACGATACTTCCGTTTTTACTTTCAATCTGCACGCTCAAGTTTTGACACACTTGCTCTATTAAATCATGGAGATCTACTTCGGTCGTTAACAACTTAACTTCCCCTTTGTCCATTAAAGCCATTTGCAACACTTTTTCCACTTGGCTTCCTAACCTGCTATTTTCATCTTTAATAATGTTAAGATACTTTTCTGGATTAGACTTCATGCTAGTATCTTTCATCACCTCCACAGCCAGAGAAATGGTAGAAATTGGTGTTTTGAACTCATGGGTCATATTGTTTATGAAGTCGTTCTTTATCATAGACAGGTTCTTCTGCTTCAACATCGTATTGATGGATGTAAAAAAGATACCACCAATCATCAAAATCAAGATCAAGGAACTCCCAAAAACTGACCACATATTTCCCATGATAAAATTATCCTTTTCAGGAAAATAAACATACAAAAACTGCTGCTGCGGTATGGCATCATTTGGAAAGAGTCTCACATTATAAGCTAGATCTGCCAGCTCTGGTTTGTTATCAAGAGCATAGGAGGCAAACATCATATTTCCACTATCCTTAACACCATATTCAAAGGGAATATCGATACCGTGATTTTTCAATTCCTGTCTCAATAGCGTATCCAGCATTTCTTGGTTTACCCTGTCGTAAATATCCTTTTTGCCTTGCATAAAATCTGCGAAGACATCCTTAACCAAGTTTGCCTTGTTGATAGATTTCTCCAAAACTTTCGGTTCTTCTTCTACCTCTATCCATTCATATTCCGGCTCCGTATTCTTTTTTGTCGCAATTGCATTTGAAGAAAGCACTTTTTTAGGTTTTAAATTTCCAGAAGGGTTACCTTTTTTAATCCCAGAAACTTTCAAACTGTCGTGAGAAGTTGACGAACTAGGATTGTTTTCGAATGCATATCGATAATTCTGTGGCATCGGAGGATGACCGATACCTGCTTGGCTTCTATTTGCAACCAAAGCCTCGTTGGCCATTATTAACTGGTTAAATTCCTGATCAATAATATTAAAAATCTGATTTATCCCTCTGTTTCTATTTGAGAAGTCTCCTGCTCTCTGTTCAAGCTGTTGCATCAAAAGGTTCTGCTCTCTCATCACCTTTTTCACAAAAGCCAACCTGTTTTCAGGTAGTAGATTTCTTTCGTCAAAATTTACATCCGATAGCTGAATATTAATAGTAAACTCTTCAATACTAGGAATCTCAGAGGATTGATCAAACCCTAGAAAAACAGAATCCATTGGGAAGTTTTGTTTTTTAGAATTTGGCGACCTTAATAAGCCATTGGCATTTTGTTTAGTGCTCGAATGAGCCAAGTCCTTTTTAACGGAAACAGGCACTGCTTGTTTAGTCTCAACAGGTTTCACTGTCTTCCGTTTCAAAATCCTTTTCAGTTTTTTTTGTGGTTTCTTAGTTTCTGAAAGACTTGCTAAAGTAAGCTGCTCTTGTTCTTTCATCTTTCTACTAGCCAGAAAAAGAACTTCCTGCTTCTCCACCCTATTCACGGCTTGATTCATAGACTCCACCACTTTACGGTCAAACTGTTCCCGCTTTACGGCTAATGCATTTTCAATCCAATACCACTGGAAGCCCACAAGACCAACCAATGCCAACAGCATTAAAACTATAATGTATCTAAAATTATTCATTCAGAGCGTTTCCTGATTACCTTAAATTCTAACAAAACTACGGTATACAACTTCTTCATTACCTGTTTTAACAATTTTTAACCCGCTTTTAGGGGTTTTATTAACCTCAAATTCTGTTTCAATGTATCGCTCTAGCCTCTTCATAACAAGAGAGTTTGCTGATGATTTAGAGAAAAAGCCTCCAATTAATGCTTGATTAAGCTAAAATTAATTGGTTCTAATAACCAAATTTGCCTTATTTGTTTCTTTTAATCAGAAACAACCCATAAAGGCAATGAATCTTTCAGAAGAATCTCACCCAAGACAAACAACACATCCAGAGAGAATTCTACAATTTGGTACAGGAGTATTACTCCGAGGCCTTTGTGATTTCCTTATTGACAAAGCCAATAAAGAGGACATTTTCAATGGAAGCATTGTGGTCGTAAAATCTATGCCTGGCGGCATCGATATTTTCAATAAGCAAGACAACCTTTATACGGTCTGTGTTAGAGGTATAAAAGACAACAAAAACATTTCGGAAAACGTTATTTGCGAACCCATCAGCAGGGTATTGGCGGCCAGCACCCAGTGGGAAGAAATCCTGAAAACAGCGGAAGACAAAAACATCGACGTTATTATAAGTAACACCACTGAGGTTGGCCTTCAGTATCATAAAGAAGATGGAGAAGGCACACCAAACTCCTTTCCAGGAAAATTAACGGCATGGCTAGTAAGAAGATTCGAAGCTGGGTTACCGGGTGTCATCATCATTCCAACGGAATTGGTTGTGGATAATGGTTCTATCTTAAAAGATCTGGTACTAAAGCAAATTGATGATCAAAACTTGGGCAAGGATTTTAAAGAATGGGCTTTAAATCAAAACCACTTCTGCAATTCTCTTGTAGATAGAATTGTCCCTGGAATGCCCTCTAAAGAAGAGCATAAAGAACTATGCGAAACTATCGGCTATCAAGACGATCTATTAACCAAAGCAGAAGTTTATTCGTTATGGGCCATTGAAGGAAATGAAGACGTTAAAAAGAGACTTTCTTTTGAAAAAGCAGATGATAGAGTGGTGGTGGAACCCAACATTACACAATATCGTGAGCTAAAATTAAGAATGCTTAATGCTCCGCATACGCTCATGTGTGCCTTATGTTTTCTAGCTGGTTTTGAAACGGTAAAAGAGGCCTTAGAAAATGACATTATGGAGAAATTCATTTCTAACTTAATGCTTTCTGAACTTGCACCTTCTCTTCCAGCCAAAATTGACCCAAAAGTAGTTCAACGTTATGGTAGAGAAATTATTGACAGATTTAGAAATCCATACTTAGATCATAAGTGGATCAGCATCACTTTCCAATACACCATGAAAATAAAGATGAGGACAATTCCTCTTCTTTTAAGATACTATGAAGTTTTTGGAACAGCCCCTCATTATTTCGCTAGAGGTATTGCGGCCTACATGCTATTCATGAAATCTGTAAAAGTAGAAGACCAAAAATACTTTGGAGAATTAAATGGGACATTTTATCCAATCAACGACGACCAAGCCGCCTGGTATCATGAAGCTTGGAAGAATAATGATCCAAGGGAGTTAACGAAAAAGGCTCTAAGCAATTCTGAATTTTGGGGAATGGACTTAACAACCCTTAATGGATTCGAAGATGCTGTAGCTACTCACCTATCCAATATGACCATGATTGGCGTTAAGGGAGTAGTCTCCGCTTTAAATGTTTATGCTTAATTAGGTATTGTTTCCTTTTTATTTGAAGTGCCTCTAGTCGTAAAGGACCGGAGGTACTTTTTTATTTGCAAGACACTCGGAAATTTAAAATATCTCGTAAGCTAATTTATAGACAATCATTTGAGGGCTTTAATGAAGTCAATCCATATTCTGCTATAAATTCATAAGGAATTTAAAAGGAAAAAGTGCTGGCAACGAAAAAAAGAGATATTCCCTTTAGTACGCCACCAACACTTTCTTTTAAAAAGGAATGGTTGAATAAATGTTTGGCAAACATAGGTCTGAATATGCATATCAGCCTGTACAATATTGACAACTTCTAATACTTTCATGACCAGATAGTGCAAATTAATAAAGAATTAATACAATTTTAATGTTTTCTCAAGCCTAAAAATAGGCTTGAAAAAAAATCAAGTTTTTTTCTAAAAGTATTTGGAAATTATAAATCAATCCTACATCTTTGCAATCCCAAACGAAAGGGGAGTTTAGCTCAGTTGGTTCAGAGCATCTGCCTTACAAGCAGAGGGTCGGGGGTTCGAATCCCTCAACTCCCACACTGAAAATCAAAGCGTTAGTGAATTATTTTCACTAACGCTTTTTTATTTTCCAACTATCCTCCAACAATTTGGGATATTAAAAAATCAAATCGCCTTTAACCTTCAATTAAAAGCTTTTTCTCTTAGAATCTACAAATCTGATGGTTATATTTGAATATGAATGTCATTTGTCTTGAGGAGGAGGCTTTTTTTAGGCTTGTTGAGCAAACCATACAAAGGCTTCAGGTGAACAAAGGGGCACTTGAGGATAAATGGGTGGGAGATGAGGAGGTGATGCGGATTCTTAAGATTAAGTCAAAAACAACTTTGCAAAGATTGAGAGATGAAGGGGAACTTAGATTTTCTCAACCATTACATAAAATAATTCTCTACGATCGGGACTCCGTAATTGAATATATTGAAAAACATGCCTCACGGTAATAATTATGTATGAAAAAAGTATCAAAGCATTTAATCAGGGCTACAACTTGTCAAAACTAGACCCTTTAAAAGCCCGAGAACTCTCCGGAACCATCAATACTCGTTCACCAGAAGCAATGCAGTATTTTAAGGCTGGTGCTAGACAATATGAATTGGAAAAGGCCAAGGATCATGAAGTAGCCCAAAACTCAAGAGAAAAGAAAACAAATAAGGATAAAGGATATGGTTATTAGAAACGACATTCTATTTTACATAAGATACATTATCACACCGTATTTACAGACCATCCATTGATTTCCCTACGTGTTTCTTCTCAAAATTAATTGGTGAAATCGATTTCCCTTCTGCAACATTTTTGTAAGCCGCAGTTATTTTTTCCATGTTATTTCTTTCTACAAGGTTATTTTTAAAGCTATTTATGGCCTTTTCTTCTAAATTTTCTTTAAAAGTGTTGGCCTTCTCAAATTGGACTTTAACATTTTCTGCTTTTTTTCTGGCCTCTTCAGACCTCATATGATCCATTTTCTCAATGGCTTGGCGTATCTGCTCTCTTTTACCTTGGCTTCCGAAGATTTGAGTTTCTAGTTCTTTTGTCCTTTCACCCATTCTTTCTCTGAAAAACTTCTCTTTTTCAGATTGAAAACGATGTGTTTCATTCAGGATACTTTTTTCGGTGTCGAGGATGACTTTTTCTTTAGTATATTCCATTCCTCTCGGAGTTTGGCCTGCATGAATTCTTTTCTGTAAATTATTCTCCTCAGTTTTAATGTCATTAAAACGAGGGTCTTTATCTATTTCAGCTCGAATTAATTTCTCATTCCGTTTAATATCTTCCCGGTATCCTTTATCAAGAATCTTAAAACCATATTTATCAATTTCCATATTTTTTGCAATAGTTTGAAATTTAAAGTAAGATAATAAAAATGATTTAGAAAATTAGGAGAAGAGGCTATGAGCACATTCATGGAGCTAATACTATTAGAAGCTAGGAAGGATTTTTCCGAGGCTGAAATCGAAATGGGAGATAGGTTTCATAAAGAGAATATGAACCAAATTATTCTAAAAGCAGGTATTATGGATGATGATCATCGCAAAATTTACGCGGCATTTTGTGTCAGAGCCTATGAGAATGATTATTTAATGTTGATCAGATATTTTCAGCTCGCCTGTGAAATGGCTGATGAGGCGGCACGAAAATATCAAGATGTTCTATTCACTAAGGATAGTTTTAGTGTGCAGGAACTAGAAAACTTTCTTGGTCAATCAGATATAGATTCTCTCCCATACTCTATGAAAAAGATACTCTTCAAGGCGGCCTCTATTCGTAGAGCCATTTATAGTGAAGTTTTTCATCATAGGCTAGAAGAGTACACCTATACACTTTCCTAGGGTTTATAGGTCAAAATCTTTTCCCCTTTCGTGATTCTTCCTATTTAAATCTGCTTTTGAATGCTGTTCAATATCTTTTGCAGGAGAAGTCGTATCAAGATCTTTGGATTGTTCATTTTCTAGTTTTTGCAGAAAAGCGTCATTTTGAATGAATTGATTCTTCCTGAATTGCCCCAAATTTTCATCATAACGCTGTTTTGCATTTTCATTGCTGAGCTTTAATTGTAGAATTTTATCCTCCAGTTTACTCTTCTTCTTTGAGCTAAAAATGCCTTTTGTTTGAGACAGTTTATCTTGGAGTTCCTTTAATTCGTTGTCATTCTTTTCTATACCGTAGTATTCTCTTAACAATCGATCTTTCTTATTGAATTCAGTGTTTTGTTTTCTTCCGAATTCCAATTTTTTATCAAATTTGGCATTATCAAAAGAATTTCGTTTCAAGGCTTTTTTGATAGGGTCATCCTTTAGAGGTTTTGATTGAATGGCCTTTGTTGTTTGAGGCGTGGAAGATGGTATTGGCCTATTACCTGATGGTTTATCCAAACCCTCTTTTTTGTCAGCATTATCGATAAGATCTGATTGCCATTGTGCCTCATAGTCGTCCCTGTAAAAGTGTTTTCTCCCCTCCGAGAGCACTTTGGCATCTGGCAAAATATTGTGATCCAAATCTGACAATCTGTCTTTTAAATCAGAGGCTCGTTGTCCTTTCAATTGGCGGGAAAGGCTATATATTTCGCCGTTGTGATCCACCAAGACAAACCCTCTTTTATCGCCCTTTGCGATTGAATATCCCTGCTCTTCTAGAGCGGCATTGAATGACTTTCCATTATCCGATCTTTCATAAAGATTTTGTATTAAAGCTGCTCGTTCCAATTTCTCCTCCTTGTGCTTGATTATCTTGTTCTGATTGGCTTTATCTTTACGCAGCTCATTATTCTTCTCTCTTTCTTTACAATAAACCTGACCATGTTCTTGCTCGTAGTTAAGAGCCCATTCGGAAAGTTTTAGGTGATCTTTATAAATTATTGCTGTTTTACCTGTTTCAGGATGAATGAGATTTACAACGCAGTGGACATGATCATGGTCTGTTTCCTGATGTGCTACTAAAACCGCTTGATGCTCTGATAATCCCAAAAGCTCTAAGGTTTCCAGAGCCTTTTGCTTCATGTGCTCGGGTTCGGGTTTCTCATCCGGATGCCAGGCCAAGGCATAGGCATAAACAACACCTTTGGTTGATTTACGGCCAGTCGGCTTAACACCGGCCTCCTTTTTCAGGCTTTGAGCTTGCATGGCCGTTGCGCTCATCCATTTAATCGCCTTGTGAGGGTCATCCGTGGGTAAATTTTGCGTATGTGTCCATGCAACCCGTTCACTGGTTTCGGCCTGTTTATCATGCAGGTAGTACATCCCTGCCCCTTTAAATGAATTTCCTCTATTTGCGATCCAAGGTACCATATGCTTGATTATCTAATAGGCCTCAATAATTTGATCGAGAAGGGTTTCTAGTTTCAACCAGACCCTTTTATGATCTCGATCTAAATGACCGAATATATTGAGCTTTTTTGTTTGCTGATTGAGATTTGTACCGATCTTTCGAAGCTGAATTACAATTTGCGGATCAAATACAGATTTTCGATTGGTAATTTTAATTTCGCCATTGATCGCAAGAGATCGGACAAATTCGGAAATCGTCATATCAAGTTCATTGGATTTCCGCTTGATAAGCTCATATTCGCTCTCGGAACATCTCACCGCAGGGAGGTGCTTGCTGAGAATTTCTGTTTCTTTTTTCTTAGGTCTAGCCATCAGTAAATGTTTTAGATTTCTGAATCTGAAAGACGTGCGAATGCACCTGAAAGATGGAGGATCAAACGGAGGTCACCCTCCTTTGCAAGTAAAGTTTTTGTGATACAAAAACATATCTTGCTACTCCGTCCTTTTACAAATTTACGAAGTAATCATTTGCAACGCAATTGACTGACTATGAACCATCCACAATGATCCAAACAGGTGCATTGTTGAAAGCCGCTTTGCTGGCTGAAAGAAAATGAAAAGCAGCACTATGAGTACGACACAGCAGAATATTACCCATCACAACCAACATTCAAGTGTATGCAGAGTTATCGTAAATCAACAAAGTTTCAAAATACTAAAATTTTAAGTATGTGAGTCATAATGCACCTACTTTCTGAAGAAAAAGGAATTATTCCCGATCAAAAGATAGAATATAATCTGCGGCTTTCTGGGCTTGTTGGGCGGCTTGCATGACTGCTTTATTGTTTTGCTTCATCACTCCAAGCCATGATTGTATATAGGAGGCGTTTTGAGAAATACGCTTAGTTTCGCCAAGTGAAGCCATAACAAAGGCACTTGAAATATCCGCTACCAGCTCTTCCATAGCATATTCTTTATCTCCAAAGGCCTTGCCGAATGTTCTATTGAGGCGTTTTTCATTGCCGGACCAGTGAGATAATTCATGAAAAGCTGTCGCATAGAAATCTGAAACAGTGTGAAATTGCTCTCTTAGGGGCAATACTACATAATCACCGTGCGGGGAATAATAGGCTCTATTACTTTCCCGAATTCGAACATCGGCTCCAGTAGCATTCATGATATCCTCTGCCTTGGCATGGCGTTCAAATTCAGTATTTAGGATTATCTTTTCTTCAACTTTTTCTTTCAGGTGATCAAGACCTTCGGTTTGTGCCAGATTAAAAACATGATAGAGCTTCATGATTGGAACGCTTTGTATGCCCTTCGCTTCAATTTGAGCTCCATTCATTTGTTTTACCGTTTCAGGCTTATAGTATTTTTTATTTTTATCGATATAGGCGGTTTTATAATAAATGATAGGCAATGATTTCTCGCCTTTTCGTATATGGCCACCAGCAGTTTTAGCCTGATTAAATGTTAGCCACTGATTGGCCGGAATGCCTTGAAGCATTGATACAATCGACAGGAGTAATTGATTGACACCGCGATAATTTTGCCCTGAAATGGCGTTTCTGGCCGGTTTATTATCGGCATCCAGCCTGATCCACGGTATGGCGAATTCTTCGGTTTGGTGTTTTTCCAGTAGCTCTATGATTTTATCAGTGACGTGTTGGTAGACATCATTGTTAGACATGGTTATTTCCTTTCTAAAACAGGTTAAGTTGTTTGGATTGGGCAACATATTCCTTCCATTCTCTGGACTTTGCCTCGTGTTCGAGCCACTTATGGACATATTCCACTGGAGAGCCTTCTTGATATACTCTGGAGGCAAAGACAAAATGCGAGATGTATCCACTAACAGTGATTGGCAATTTGAGCTTATCTGCCTGATGTACTTCCAGATGGGAAAAGTTTTCACCGTAATTCTCAGATACTGCCCTTGACCAGATTTCACAAAAATGCACTTCGAAGGGGATATTTTCCCATTGTGATTTATAAATTTCATACGTTTTTGCCATTTCAGAGCCCTTCCTTTGGCAGGTAACCTCGGACATAAAGCCCGAGGCGTACCGTTGTGTACTTAAGATTTGTTTTGGACTTCGAAAGCGATTAACTCTATTCTGCCGTCATACGGGATGGGCTGAGCATCTAAAATCAGATTCATACCTTTGCCATCACCATGTTTGAATGCGACGCCGATTTGAGATCCTACTCTTGATTCAACACCGACTGGTACTTTGACATACACGTTAAAATCAGGCTTTTTTGTTTTTGCTGTATCACTCATTTTGGTCTCCTTTTCAGTTTTATTAGAATAACTAAGCTGGTGAACCTCATAGGGATATGCAGGGGCTGTGTTTGCTTCCCCGAAAACTATTAATTTGTATGAGCGAGTGAACGGCCATAAGCCGGAGAGAAATTAATAGTTTGAAGTCCGGAACGGAAGGCGTAAGCCAGGGATAGCAAACTCTGCCCGCATATCCTAAAACCAGTCTTATATTAGTTTTTCAAATTGAACTTAAAAGTTAAAGAGACCAATTGCGAGATATGCACAAAAGGTGGTTTTATGTGTTTGTCAAACGGGAGTATGTTTCAAAACCAGTGATAAAAAATAGGCCAAAAAATCAATGATAAACAAAGGCTTATTAACTTTTATTAAAGCCATATAATAAGTCAGAATAACGTAAGTGATTTCAATCAAATTAAATCTACTATATTTATAATCATATAATAGTATGCAGTATTCCTTGTTTGCACAGCGTCTATGGAATGGCTATGATATTGAAGAGATGAATAAATGCATTTAAATCATTGAGAAAAAACAATTTGAAGGTTTGTAATAATGGCCAAAAAAGAAGCACAATCAGAACCACTAGAAAAGAAACTCTGGAAGACCGCAGATAAACTCCGCAAGAATATAGATGCCGCTGAATACAAACATGTTGCCCTTGGCCTTATCTTCTTAAAATATATCTCCGATGCATTTGAGGAGCTTTACGAAAAGCTAAATTCCGGTGAAGGTGAATATGCAGGTGCCGATCCGGAAGATAAAGATGAATACGGCGCAGAAAATGTTTTTTTTGTTCCAGAAACCGCACGATGGAATTACATTCAGGCACAGGCAAAACAGCCTAACATAGGTAAACTCATTGATGATGCGATGGATGCCATTGAGGCAGATAACGCCACGCTCAAAGGGATACTACCTAAAGTATATGGCCGTCAGAATCTTGATGCTCAAACACTTGGCGGCTTGATTGATACAATTGGCACGATTGCCCTTGGAGATGAAAAGGCCAAATCTCAGGATGTATTAGGCCGTGTCTATGAATATTTTCTAGGGCAATTTGCCTTGGCCGAAGGACAAAAAGGCGGCCAGTTTTATACGCCGGAGAGTATTGTAAAGCTTTTGGTTGAAATGCTAGAGCCCTATGAAGGCCGTGTCTATGATCCCTGCTGTGGAAGTGGCGGTATGTTTGTTCAATCCGAGAAATTTATACAGAGCCACCAAGGGCGGCTCGATGATATTTCAGTATATGGACAAGAAAGCAACCAAACTACATATAGGCTATGCCGTATGAACCTTGCTATTCGCGGCATTGATGGCTCGAACATAAAATGGAATACGGAAGGCTCTTTCCTGAACAATGCCCATAAAGACCTAAAGGCAGATTATATCATTGCCAATCCGCCGTTTAATGTGAGTGATTGGAGCGGTGAGCTTCTTAGAGATGATGCCCGTTGGCAATATGGAACGCCGCCTAGTGGTAATGCCAACTTTGCATGGGTGCAGCATTTCTTATATCACCTCAATCCGAATGGCGGTTTAGCAGGGTTTGTACTCTCCAACGGCTCTTTAAGCACCAACACTTCCGGAGAAGGTGAAATCAGGCAAAAACTAATTGAAGAAGACTTGGTAGAATGCATTGTCATGCTACCCAAAGCTTTGTTTTTCAATACAGGCATACCGGCATGTTTATGGTTTTTAAGAAGAGGCAAAACGAAAAGACAGGGCGAAGTCCTGTTTATAGATGCATCAGAACTCGGCTATATGATTGACCGGAAAAACAGGGCTTTTGCTGAAGAGGATGTGGCCGAAGTTGCCGATACCTATCATAACTGGCTGAAAAAAAATGAAGTATATCAGGATGTTAAGGGCTTTTGTAAATCTGCCACATTAGCAGATATTCAGAAACACAAATTTGTTTTAACCCCTGGTCGGTATGTTGGCATACCTGATGAGGAAGATGACGGCATTCCTTTTGAGCACAAGATCGAGGCCATCACCTCCAAACTCAAAGAGCAAATGGCCGAAAGCCAAAGACTGGATCAGGAAATCAAAATTCAACTTGCTAAAATAGGGATTGAATTATGATGAAAATAAAAAAACTCCGAGAAATTGGAGTTGAATTAATTGACTGCGATCATAAAACGCCTAAAGCTCAAACTTCAGGTTACTACTATGTAGGAATTCCTCAGATGAAGGGAGGAAGGATTGAAACCGAAGGGGCTAGACTCATTTCACGAAAAGACTTTATTCAATGGACAAAGAAAGCCCAACCCAAAGAATGGGATATTGTTTTAAGCAGGAGATGTAATCCAGGAGTTACGGCCATAGTAACTAACGAATTTGAATTCGCACTTGGACAGAATTTAGTACTCTTGCGTTCAGACGGAATTAATTTACATCCTCCCTTTCTCAAGTGGCTGGTTCAAAGTAGCAGCTGGTGGGAACAAGTATCTAAATTTCTCAATGTAGGTGCAGTATTTGAAAGTTTAAAATGTGCAGATATACCGGAATTTGAGCTACCAATTCCCGATTTGAAAGTCCAGAAGGGTATTGCTTCAATTCTAGAAAACCTTGATAGAAAGATAATTTTACTTCGAAAGAATAATTCCACTCTTGAAGAGGTTGCCCAAACACTTTTCAAACGATGGTTTGTTGATTTTGAATTTCCAGATGAGAACGGGAATCCTTATAAAAGCTCTGGCGGCAAAATGGTTGATAGTGAGCTTGGGGAGATACCGGAGGGGTGGAGAGTTGGAATGCTTGGTGATGAGTTCGACATCATAATGGGACAATCGCCATCTGGATCATCATTCAATGAAAATAAACTTGGAAAAGTATTCTATCAAGGTAAAACTGATTTTGGCTTTAGGTTTCCAACAAACCGATTATACACCACAGAACCAAATAGAATTGCTAATAAGTATGATGTGCTTGTGAGTGTTAGAGCACCCGTAGGGGATGTAAATATGGCTAGTGAAGATTGTTGTATAGGTCGTGGGCTTGGAGCCGTTAGGTCTCAATTAAAGTCATATTGTTTCAATAAAATTAAGAGTTTAAATAAAGCATTTGCTGTATTCGAAAGTGAAGGAACTGTCTTTGGGTCAATTTCAAAAAAAGATTTTATTGAGTTGGAAGTAATTGTCCCAGAAAAACAAATTGCTCAAAAATATAATGAACTTTATCTAGATTCCGATATGAAAATATTTGAAAACGAAAAAACAATACAATCTCTTACTCAATTAAGGGATACCCTTTTGCCTAAATTAATGAGTGGTGAAATAAAAATCAACAATTAAAGGACAGCATTATGAGCCTAAGTACCAGTTTAAGAGGCCGACTAAGAAATACAAATTTGCCTAAATCTAATGCTCTCTACCCTTTATTCGAAGGGGTAGTGAATTCCATTCACTCAATAGAAGAACGCGAAAAAAAAGATAACACATTTGATAGGATCAATGGACGTATACATATTTCTATAAATAGATCAGAAATCCAACCATTGTTTGAAAATACAAAACCAGAAATAATAGGATTTAGTATTTCAGATAACGGAATTGGTTTCACAGAAGACAATTATGAATCATTCAAGACACTTGATTCAGAATATAAAATGGACATTGGTTGTAGAGGCGTTGGGCGTCTTCTTTGGCTCAAGGCATATAAACAAGTCAAGGTTCAAAGTGTTTTCCAATTAGGTAACGCTCTTATGCGTAGAAAATTTGACTTCAACATTCCCAAGGATATTCATAACGAAGAGCTGTCAGAAATTGATTCAGGTGCTGTGGAGACCACAATTTCACTACAAGATATCAGTAAAAACTATAATGATTACATCCCTAAAACAGCAGGAACAATTGCTCATTCATTATTAGAGCATTGTCTTTGGTATTTCATCCGAGAAGGCGGTGCCCCTAATATCATTTTAGAAGATACCGAGGATCGGATTTCTTTAAATCAGGAGTACGAGGAATATATGTTGAATGCTTCTGAACCAGATTCTTTCGAGATTGATGGAGAAGTATTTGAAATTACTCATGTCAAATTAAAATCAACTTCACAAAACAAGCACAGCGTTATTTATAGTGCTGCCGATAGGGTTGTGAAGGAGGAAAGTTTAACTGGGAAAATACCAGGATTATTTGGTGTGTTATACGATGGTGAAAATAAGTTTTCATACCTATGCTTTGTCACTTCGAAGTTTCTTACCGATAAAGTTACTCCCGAAAGGATTGGTTTTAATATTGCCGAAGTAAACGATTCCCAAATGGGTATCTTTTCAGATTCTGATATTACTTTTAAGGTAATACGGGAAAATGTAACCAAGAAAATTGCTACATATCTTACTGATTTTCTTCAAGAAAATAGAAAGCTTGGCTTGCAAAAAGTAGATAATTTTGTTGCTCAAAAAGCTCCGAGATATCGCCCAATTATAAATAGAATTCCAGAGGAAGAACGGATTGTAGACCCGGCTATAAGTGATAAGGAACTGGAACTTAAGCTTCATAATCACCTTATGAATCTGGAATCAGAACTCCTAAGGGAGGGACATGAATTAATGAAACCCTCCGGAGTGGAGAACTTGGAAGAGTATACTCGAAAAGTAGAGTCCTATTTGGCAAAGGCTAGTGATATTAAAAAGTCCGATTTGGCAAGCTATGTTACCCATAGAAAGGTAATACTTGATCTTTTGAGCAAAGCACTAGAAATCGACAACGGAACCTATTCCAAAGAAGATGTTATTCATAAATTAATCATGCCCATGAGGGTTGAAAGTAACGACATTCATTTTGAAGACAGTAATTTATGGCTAATTGATGAAAGGCTTGCATTTCATAATTATTTGGCTTCAGACAAAACGCTAAAGTCAATTCCTATTACCGATTCTGATTCTACCAAAGAACCTGATATTATTGGTTTGAATGTCTATGACAACGCTTTGTTAGTAAATGACGGACAAAGTTTGCCTCTGGCTTCAATAACCGTAGTCGAGATTAAGAGACCAATGAGAAATGATGCTAAAGCGGGAGAGGAAAAAGATCCTATTGAACAGGCACTTGGCTATTTAAAAAGAGTTAGGGCTGGGAATGTCAAAACAGCCTCTGGTCGGCAAATACCTAATTCACAGGACATACCTGGATTCTGTTATATAGTAGCTGATATAACAAGCTCAATAATAGACCGTTGTCAGTTACTCGACTTACGGATTACGGCGGATAAACTTGGTTACTTTGGATATCACAAAACCTATAATGCCTATATTGAAGTTATTTCATTTGATCGCTTGGTAAATATGGCCAAAGAAAGAAATAGAGCCTTCTTTGATAAACTTGGGCTGCCATCAGCTTAGAATTCTTTATTGCATTGACCGTGGGCTTCGTGCTGTTAGGTCTCAACTAAAGTCGTATGGTATTGATAAAAAAAGTTTACAAAAACATTTTCTGCATTCTAAAACGAGGGATCAAGGTTTGGTTCCATTTCGAAAAAAGACTTTATTGAGTTAGCAGTAATTGTTACAGAAATATAAATTACCGGAAAAATATAGTGAATATTTTCAATATACATAATTGAAAATATTTGAAAATTAAAAAGCAATATAATCTCTAATACAAATAACGGATACTTTAATATCGAGATTAATGAATACAGAGGATAAATTAAGTGAAGCATAAAATGGATCAATTTTTAAATATAAAAATTATTCAAAATCTACTTCGTCTAAAGGAGGATGGGAACCTCTATCATAGAGAAAGTACCACCCTTGAATTTAAAGAATCCTTCAATTTTGCGGGTTTAGCAGAATATTTTAGAGATTTTGCAGCTTTTGCCAACAATAAAGGAGGATATTTAATTTTTGGTGTTAAAGATAGGCCAAAACGGGAATTAGTGGGTATTTCGCCAAAATCCAAAGATCAATTCGACAAACTAGATCCGGAAACGATCTCTGGATCTTTATTGAGATGCTTCTCTCCAAATATTGAATGGGCACACGAAATATTTGAAATCGAAAACATGATTTTTGGCGTTTTTTATGTGTCAGAGGCAAGTATTAAACCCATAATTACTAAAACAGACGAAGGAAAAGATCAAATATTAAGGAATGGAGATATTTATTATAGATATGGAGGTCGCACCCAAAGAATACAGTTCGGTGAACTCGAGAATATAATAAATCTAAGAGTAGAAAACAACAATAGGCACTGGATTGATCTTGTTCAGAAAATTGGGAAATCTGGTCCTCAAAATGCAGCTATACTTGATACTGAAAAAGGTATAATCGAAAAAAATGATCACCAAATCTTAGTTATCGATGAAGAATTAGTAAAAAATATTCAATGGATTAGAGAAGGTGAATTTAAAGAAAAGTCTGGAGCAAAAACTCTTAAATTAATTGGTCAGGTTCAACCCATTGATCAAATAGAGGTTATTAGAAAAGTAAAAGAAAATAAGTTGAAAGAATATCCATTTTCAGCAACACAACTTCTTAACGAGATTAAAAAACGTAGTCCAGAAATTAAACAGCCCAAGGTCTACGAATTAATGAATGAGAATAAAATTAAGGACAACTTAGAGTACAGTTGTTATGTTTTTAGGAATATTGAGCAAGAAGAAAAATATAAAAAGGAAAATTTTGTGCCAAATGGTACACCTTCAATTTATAAACCAACAACTGTTGATCTTTTGATTAAACTCTTTGAAAACCAAAGGTAATATGACCAAAATCACCGAAAACGACATTGAACAATGGGCAATCGAGGAGCTGGAATCTCTCGGCTGGACTTATATTAATGGCACGGTGATTGCCCCTGACGGAGATGAGCCTGAACGCTCTAGTTTCAGAGATGTCATTTTAAAAGGCCGCCTTCAGGAGGCTATTGCCAGAAATAACCCTCATATTCCGGTTGAAGCTCAAATCGAAGCTTTAAAAATCATTGGGAGGATTGCCTCACCCGAGCTTATGGTCAATAACCGTGAGTTTCACGAGTATTTGACCGAAGGCGTGCCAGTGGAGTATCGTAAAGACGGTATTCAAAGGGGTGATCGGGTTATGCTTCTAAATTATGAAGACCTCTCCTCCAATGATTTTTTGGCTGTAAACCAGTTCACCATTGTCGAGAACAATACCAACAAACGGCCTGATCTGATTTTATTTGTTAATGGGCTTCCCTTGGTATTGTTTGAGCTTAAAAACGCCGTTGATGAGAATGCAACACTGCGGTCTGCTTATCAGCAAATTCAAACTTATAAATCAGTAATTCCAAGCCTTTTTACTTTTAATGCGGTATGTGTGATTTCGGATGGCGCCGAAGCCAAGGCCGGTTCTCTATCAGCCGGATTAACCCGCTATTTGGCATGGAAAACCAAGGATGGCCAAAAGGAGGCCTCGGTGGTTACCAACCAATTGGAAGTATTGATACATGGCTTAATGAATCCGGTTACACTTCTGGATTTCATTCGTCATTTTATCGTTTTCGAGGAAAGTAAACATATTGATGAAAACGGTATTGCCACTATACAAACAGTTAAAAAAGTTGCGGCGTACCATCAATATTATGCGGTAAATAAAGCCATAGAATCCGTGAAGGAAGCAACTAGCTCTCACGGTGATAGAAAAGGCGGTGTGGTTTGGCATACGCAAGGGTCTGGCAAATCACTTTCAATGGTGTTTTTTAGCGGCAAGTTGGTGCTTCAGCTTAATAACCCCACCATTCTGGTTATAACAGATAGAAATGATCTGGATGATCAGTTATTCGACACGTTCGCCTCTTCCAAACAGCTCTTAAGGCAAACTCCGGTTCAGGCCGAGAATCGTGAACATCTTAAAGAATTACTCAAAGTTGGCTCTGGGGGTATTGTTTTTGCCACGATCCAGAAATTCCAACCGGAAGATGGCACAAATATCTATGAAGAGCTTTCGGATAGAACCAATATTGTTGTTGTGGCCGATGAGGCACATAGAACGCAATATGGCTTTAAGCCTAAATCAATTGAGGTAAAAGACGATCAAGGCCATGTTATTGGTCAAAAACTGGTTTACGGCTTTGCCAAATACATGCGTGATGCCTTGCCGAATGCCACATATCTCGGCTTCACGGGTACGCCGGTTGAATCTACCGATATAAACACACCGGCTGTTTTTGGTAATTATGTTGATATCTATGACATTGCTCAGGCTGTAGAAGACGGGGCTACTGTACCAATTTACTACGAAAGCAGACTGGTAAAGATCAATTTAAGTGAGGAAGGGCGGGAGCTTATCAAGGAGCTCGAGCACGATCTTGAGGAAGAGGATTTAAGTAATACGCAAAAGGCCAAAGCCAAGTGGACAAAAGTCGAGGCGATTATTGGTAGTAAGGCCAGACTTAAGAAAGTGGCAGAAGATATTGTTTTTCATTATGAGGAACGCAGCAATAGTGGCTTGGAGGGTAAGGCCATGATTGTATCTATGAGCAGGCGGATTGCGGTTGATTTATATAACGAGATTATAAAGCTTCGCCCTGAATGGCATGATGATGACCTAAGCAAGGGGGTTATCAAGGTTGTAATGACTGCGGCCTCATCAGACGGCGCAGAGATGAACAAACATCATACCACCAAGGATCAACGACGGTCTTTGGCAGAACGTATGCGTGATGATACCGACCCGCTAAAACTGGTGATCGTCCGTGATATGTGGCTTACAGGGTTTGATGCGCCGAGTATGCATACGCTGTATATTGATAAGCCGATGAAGGGTCATAACCTGATGCAGGCAATTGCACGGGTAAACAGGGTTTACAAGGATAAGCCGGGGGGCCTGGTTGTCGATTATTTCGGGATTGCTTCTGATCTTAAAAAAGCATTGTCATTTTATTCGGAAAGCGGCGGTAAGGGTGATCCTGCCGAGGCTCAGGAAATGGCAGTGCGGCTTATGCAGGAAAAACTGGAAGTTGTTTCACAGATGTTCGGGGAGCTTCCTGAAAAAAAAGAACGCAATTCAGGTGCAGGCGTAGCCTATGAGCAATATTTTGATACTGATGTTCGGGGTAAGCTAACGCTTATTTTAGAAGGTACGGAGCATATTCTAAGTCTTGAAGATGGTAAATCGCGTTATTTAAGAGAGGTAATGGCTCTTTCAAAAGCATTTGCGATTGCCCTGCCCCATGATGAGGCCATGGATGCCAAAGACGAGATAGCGTTTTTTCAGGCCGTTAAAGCCCGTCTGGTCAAGTTTGAGCCCAGAAACGGTGGCAAGAGTGATTACGAGATCGAAACCGCTATAAAGCAGGTCATAGATCAGGCAATCGTATCTGAACAAATCATAGATATTTTTGATGCCGCAGGTATTAAAAAACCGGAATTATCGGTTCTGGATGACGAGTTTCTCGAAGAAATGAGAGAAATGAAACATAAGAACCTTGCTTTGGAAGTGCTCAAAAAGCTCTTAAATGATGAAATCAAAATCCGCTCCAAACATAATCTGGTTCAGAGTAAATCGCTCATGGAAATGCTTGAATCCTCGATCAAGCGTTACCAGAATAATCTGATTACTGCCGCAGAGATTATTCAGGAAATGATTGATTTGGCCAAAGAGATAAAAAAAGCGGATAGGCGTGGTGAAGATCTGGATTTAAGCCGTGACGAGCTGGCGTTTTATGACGCAGTAGCCAATAACCAAAGTGCAAAGGATTTGTTGGGTGATGAGGTATTATTAAAACTTGCCCGTGTTTTGGTGGAAAGGGTAAAGCAAAATGCTTCGATAGACTGGACACTTAAGGAATCCGTAAAAAAGAAACTAAAAGTCATTGTAAAAAGAACGCTTCGGCAATACGGCTATCCGCCTGATTTACAAAAACTGGCTACCGATACAGTTTTATCTCAGGCAGAGTCATTAGCAGATTTCTGGACGTCTTAAAGACCTAGCAAGTACTCAATGTTGAGTTTGCGGGCTTTATCGACACACCCTTTCAAGATATTTAGAAGTACCGGATAACTTACATCATGAACTGGTGGATGTTTCTTATAAATTATACTGAGCTGGCCAGTCAGGATTTGCCTTTTTCTCTCGAGCTTTTCTCTAAGATCATTATCCAGCTCGACCCATGGATTATCAGGGAGTTGATTGTATAGATTCAGGAGGTAGTCCATATAATCCTGTTTAAAGGTTTTAATATTACCCCTGACCCATTCCCTAATAAGCTGGGAATTCAGACCACTTGGCATTTCATGACGCCTGTTTTTGAGTATGGCATTAGCCCCTACCCCGGTTCTTTCGATATGATTTATTAACTCTTCTACTTTGTTTCTGGTCATTCGATCCTCCTCAGATCAGATTAATGCTAATGTAGTTAGACATCAAAGTTAAAGGAATCCTGCTCCATCATCTGAAATTCCCTTTCCGGCATGATTACGAGTACATTTGGTTTCATCTGTTCCGGATTCTTGTATGCTGTTTGGTTGAGGGATAGGTTGAATATTATTCATTTGAAGATAATTCAGAATAGCATTTTTGAACGTTTGGAGGTTAGAATCCTGTGGAGATTTGATTATTTTATTCGAAGTTTTGGATAAGGCGAATTCCGGTGTTTGAAAATAATCAACAACCAACTCTAAAATTTTTTTATTATCTCGGTCAGTCTTTGTTTCAAACTCCATCACGACCTCTACAGAAAATTTCTGAATATTCTCAAGATACCAAGCATGAGATTTATTGATATGGTAAGTCAACAAATCATTCGAGCCATTAACAACTTGGGAAAGGTAATTGCACATGTATGTGGTTTTGTTCTGGTTACTCGCTATAGGAATTCCAGCCATTGAGCATATCATCTCATCCATTGCGACAAGTGTTTGAATGGGAGTTTCCAAAGACTGTTTCATCGAACCTGCATCATCAGAGACATATAAGCTTGTTAAATGGGCAAGCGTCTGATGGATGTTAATAATCATTTTCAACAGTCCTTCAGATACCCTTGAATTTGCAGCTAATTCGTCAAAATAACTTGAATTTTCTTTAAGGGGCTGTGTCTGTGTTGTCTGCTCTTCAATCTGTGCCTCCTGGGAACTTGTATCTTCCTCAAACCATCCATTGGCTGACCAACTTACAAAACATTCATGGATGAGCTGAGCAGCTTCTTCACTTCCTTTTTCCTTAAAGCCTGCATTTGGCTCGAATGCCTTATAAACAATCTTGGCGGCTTCTTTATAGTTAATAGCGGCATAGGCATTTTGGGATAATTGACCCAGATGTTCTGCACTCATTTTTGATATTTTGGCTATCCATCCATTAAACATTGGTGCAAATCTCCATGCCAAATCAGATTGCCCTTTCTTGTCATTACTTGAGTAAATCTGTTGGAACTGGTTTGTTACATTTTCTTTTAATTCTGCTATATATATATCAGCCAAACTTTCCAAGGCGTTTTTAGATAAGGCCATAATTTTGATGCCTAGGCCAGCATAGTCACGTCCCATAGCAGGGTCGATACCTATTTTCAAAATCCGCTGATTCTTGGAGACCTGAAACCGGTTAAGTTCGGAATCAAGAATTTCATAAAAGCTTTGTGCCATAATAAGGTAGTAGCATTGCTCATGTATTTTTTTGTGTATTTTTTCAAGACTATCAGAGAATCCAAACATGGTTGAGGTAGAATTAATCGTTAAAAATGTCCTTTATAGTATTTCCAACTGATTTCGGGACTTTAGGCCGACCGAGCTCATCAAGTTTTTTACGCTCGGCCATATCCCTTTCCTTTTTACCTTGAATATCATTCTGGATGTCGGCAACTTTCGTTTTAACGGAATTTTTGAGATTTAAGGTACTGCCAAAAACACCAAATTGGAGCAAAATCCTTATAATTAGAACAAAGAAAAAGACTGTAATCAGATACATGTTACAATTTATAAAATTCCAGGGAAATTTTCTTCTACATCACTGTTAGAATCTGAAAGATTCTCTATTTCACTTGCATTCTTTTGAAGGTATTGAGAAAGAATAGATTCCAATGGCTGATTTGATTTTTCTTCTACCTTACTATCAGTTGGTTCCTCCATAAAACCATCTGAAATCCAAAGTTTGAAATACCGCTCGATAAAAACTGAATATTTTTCGTAGTCATGTTCATCACTTCTGGCCATTACTGAATCCCATGGTGGGGAAACTTCCGATAAAAGTCTCTTGGACATAAGGATTGCTTCTCCATTAGTCTCACTAAGAATTTTCTGAAAACCGGCCTGTCCTATCGATTTAATCTTATCTAACCATTTAAGAAACAAGAAATGGCACATCATGAGGCGGTTAAGGTCAGGATTGTTAGAATCCATCTCTTCAATGGCCTTTTTCATTTTGGGGTATATATCCAGTTTGAGTGTTTCCTCAATCTGCATTTGAGCGTAATCATCTCTTAGTGCGACTGTCTTAGCGTGTAAAAGAGCCGTGTTGTAAAAGATTCGGCTGGCTTCTTTAAAATTCAGCCCCCAATAAGCTGTCTGTATTTCAGGATCTACCCCTTTTCGTCTCATGCCTGAGTCCAGAATTTTATAAAAGGCAAAGGCGTAAGTTAGCAAGCCGCATTGCGAAAGCATTTTATTCTCTTGTCCTTGATTTGCCGTATTGAGAAAGTTAAGCATTTGTAAATTTGATTTTAACATGTGAATATGGTAAAATTCTTACAGTAATCACAGACTCAGGAGGAAAAAGTGGCAGGTGAAGGTGCCCTACTTGGATTCAAATTCTTGCTAGCAAGAACGGGAAATACTGTAGATTTTGCGAAAGAAGAGCGTGAAATGCTCTGGCATGCCGCGGATCAGCTAACTTCTATTAAAAATAGATTCAAAAAGAATGGATTCAACTTTACTGAACCCCGTATTGAAGGCCATTTAGATCAATTTATTGAGCGATTGATAGGCTTCAGTGAGTCTGGAGAGTTGACCAGAAATATTACCTACAAGGAAAATGAATTAATTTCCTTTTACTTGGATCAACTTTACAAGGATTCGGATGAAAATGAAGAAATATGCTCTATGATTAATAATTATATCAGCAATGAGGAATGGGGCTATCAAAGGTTAATAGAATATTTTCAGCACTGTGAGAAGGTGAAAAATTTCACGAGTGACCTCAATTATAACGGTTGAGCCCCAGATTCAGGACTCTGTTTCCCTTGGATTGTGCCAGTAGGATTGCCTGATTGCTTAATACTATGTTCTTTATTGATAATCGCCTTACCCTTATCCAAATTGGCATTAATCTCATCCAAAGCTCTTCTGTAATTCATTCGTTTTTGCTGCCCTTGCACAAAAAGACCAAGTCCAGCCAATCCAAAAAATAAAAAAGGAATGAGTGACTGATTCAAAATAAATACTGCGGCAATGGCCATGAAAAAGAGTGGTTCAATTACCGACATCAGTGCATGTTTAGCATCAGGATTATCCCCTATGAACCAACCAAAAAGTAAACTATCACCCAGAGAGGTCGGATTTAATCTCTCGTTGTTATAATGAGCTCTATCTATTGAAAGGATATAGGCAATACAAAGTATGGGAAACATTAATCCGTAAAGAAACAAGAAAGAGGCAAAATAAGTTATGGCCGTTTCACCAAGAAAGGAAATAGCGAATTGGAAGAAACCAGCAATATTTCCCATTAATAGCAACTTTGTTCCATGATTAAAGAACAGATCAGGATCACCAATAACAAAATCCGGTTTTTCAAAAGAAGCCTCAAAAAATCCCAGAATTGCAAACCCTAAAATCCAGAGTGTTGTAAGGAGCATGAACCATATTCTGCCGTACCAAGTGGTTGAATACTTCCCTGCTCCTACGCCGAAAGGTTTATTATGCCAAGGGCCAATCAGATTATATCCCATGTTAACTCTGATGAGTAAAAGAATAGGTAACGTGCTAATACCGACAAGAAATCTAAAAAACTTCATTCTCTGATTCATTGCTTGAAAAAGGTTTTCAAATAATTCTTGCCAGTACTCCAGACTCGGCCGATGGAAACTATCACTGCACCAACTTTCAATTCATTAACCTCTCCTCCTGTCCTAAGTGTTGTAAATTCGTAGGGTAGCACCTGATATTCAATCGTCGTAGATGTTGAAAATGAGCCTCCGGCAGCAGTCGCAAGATTTTCCCGTGTAACGTGGGTCTGCCCAATGGTATTGCTTGCCCACTCGTTGGTTACATAATCGTTATTGGCATGAAATATCTTGGTTACCAGATTACCAAGGAGCGAGTTCACCCTTTGCACTGCATTGCTTCCTCCCAGGGCAGCATAATAGTTAGAGATATTCTGTGTTATGAGGACGGTACAGGCTTTGGAGCTTCTGGCGGTGGTCTGGAACAACATATCATCTTCATTGATAAAATATTGAGCCTCGTCAATCCACATAAATACCGGCCTGCCGGATGTGGAAGTAACCTCACGGCGTTCAACGGCCTGTTGCCATATTTTTTTGTAGATCATTTGGGCATAAATTCCCAAATGGAGATATTCCTTCACTGGAAAATCAAGAATAATTATTTTGCCTTCAAAGGTGTTTTCTGGCATCAACTCCTCACTGATTTCTGTAGAGAAATATTTTCGCAACATGCCTGAAATAAAAGGATCAGAGTAGGCATAAACCATCTCTAGAATTGACATTTTCGTTTTTTCGGGCATTTCAGACAGATCACTTAGAAAATAATCCCTGACCATAAAAAACAGCCTTCTTTCTTCCTCTGTCAGGTTCTTATCTGCTGCGAAATATAGGCACTCGATAGTTTTACTTTCTTCTGCCCAATCTTGGAGCTCTTTCTTTTTGCCCTCTTCTATCAAAAACCAGAACTGATCTTTTCTAGTCAGCGTTTCGGAAAACGGCTCAGGGCATTCACGAATTACTCGCACCATATTAGAGATGGTCACTTCAGTATCAGATATGATCAAAAGATCGATTGCAGATTTAATGCATCTTTTCAATGCTAAATCCCAGAAAGGGTCACTACTCCCTGACGGTGTATTTCCTCCAATTCGATCCCCAATTTTGACCAGAGACATGAAAAGCTGGACAATATTTTCGCTTTTCTTTGCTCCTTCTCCCTTTCTTATCATCTCGTAGTGCAGGGGATTAAAAGTATATGGTTGGCTTTCGGAAAAAATGACGAGATCTTCGCTTCTACCTTCTAATTCAGCATATTTTTCCCACTCTTGACGCTCCCCGACTTTTCCGGTGAGAACTATGCCTCCAAAGCCCTTTCTTAGAAAAACTCTTGCCAGAAATTGGCCGCTACCGGAACTTTTTCCTGATCCTATCGAGCCAAAAATCTGAACGCCCTGAGTGGCTTCTCTGAGTGTCCAGTTGTCAGTACCTCTATCTTTAAAGAATAGTATTGGTGTATTTAAATCTTCAATGGGGGAATTCATAGCGATTAAATTGGAGGTGAAGGATATTTTAACGTTCTGGGGGATCCATACCCTTCTCACGGTTTTTGGTTTTGTTCTTTGGAAAGTCTTTCATGTTTTTATTTAGCTCAAGGCTCTTGAGATTTCGTTTGTATTCAAAGCTTTCTGGATGAGTAGAAGCTGATTTGTTAAAACCTGTTTTTGCCCTACCTTCTTCTTTGACAATTCGTCCTGCTTCGGCTTTTGTAAGTCCATTAAAATGAAATTTTCCCACTACAAGAGACCTTTCTTTTATTTCTGCCCTTATCTCATTTTGTTTATTTTTGGAATCAGTTTTACTCGCTTCCTGAATCATCTCGGGAGTTCCAATATACCTCTTATCTTCATAAAACTTATCTATCTTTTCTAAAGGCTTTTTGAGGTTATTTCTTAAATCTTCTTTATACCCCTGTTTTAGGATATTAAATTCTTCCTTTTTCATATTTAATTGACTTTAAGAATTAAAGTCTGATAAAATTAGTTAGCATTCTGGAGGAAAAAAAATGAGTACAGATGAATTTAGTGAAAAACCTATTACACTAAGTAGTATTGACGAAGAAATGTTAGAAGAGCCTCAGGATGAAAATGTTCACGAAGAGGTTTTATATGTCAATCAAGCAATGCAGTGTAAGATAAACACATACCTGGAACTAACAGGCCAAATCAATAGAGCATCTTATAGTTCAAATTTTATTATGCAGATTCTTCACGCTTTTGACTTTGATCCTGAAAAAGCCGCCGAGAGATACAACAAGGCAGGTAAGAAAATGGAGGAGTTAACATTAAAATATGCAGAGGAAGAACTCTCATATGTAGAAAAGCCTATTCGAAAGCACATTTGGAAGCATTTTGAGACAGTTGAGCAAGCATGTGAATATCTTGATGACCTCTACGAGAGGGCTGCGACAAAGGCCTTTACTGTTATGGATACTGATTTCTATGACCATGTGGACAAACAAAATGAGATTAATTACAGCCAATATATTCTGAAGAAATCCTGAGTGCCAGTCCTAAGAACATACTGACGATCAAACGCTTCCATATGACCATTTTTTCCAATAAGGTGAAAGTTAATCGCTTTGATTAAATTGTCGTCTACCAAGCCAAACATTTGAACATTAATAGGTTGCATCAAACACCTCCTTCTCTCATTTTGATTTTAATGAGCGTAACAGGAAGCATAACTTATGTCAAATGTTAATATTCAGCAAATAATCCAAATGAAGTTTTCTTATCCTTTTCATTTTACCATGAAACATCTGGGACAACCCGCCTAAACTGACATCCGTTGGCGGAGGGTTTTGCCTGTAATATTTCGGAAATTTGCCCTTTATTTCTTGTCTCTTCTTTAATAATCGGGCTCTGAGGTCGTCATTGAGTTCTATCCATGGATTGTCCGGTAGCGCTTCATATAAAGAAAGAACATATAAGAGTTGCTCTTTTTTTGGATTGGCATTCGCTCCATCAAGCCAAGCACTTACTTTGATGGAGCTCAACCCTGTGGGTTTGGTGAAGCGTTGGCCTTTTAAGACGGCATAAATGCTAACACCAGTACGCTCGATTTCTTCTCTTAACCTATCGACATCCACAGCCAGCCTCCCTTAAGACACTTAATCCAAATGATACCATGTTTGATCAAATACTTAAAATTTAAGATAAATGCATTGATAAATTAAAAACATAATAACCACCCTGCTCTATACTACTAAATAAGCCGGAACAACTGGCACGTCCAATTAATGGGCAAAGAGTGGGAACACTTTAAACAAACAGGGACTAAAAGGGTAAAAGGACAGGGTAAAAAAAATCATGAACGCGTATAATTTCATTACCGATTTCAACGCCGCCGCAACAGGGAATCAAACCCCCGATAAAGCGGCACATCTGCGACCGAACGATCCCGATTTTGATCCGAATGCATTGCAGGGTCAGTTAATGGGTGATCCCTCAAAAATCGCAGCAGGCGACAGTACAGCCTTTACCGAACAACAAAAATTGAGTGTCTTGGAAGCCAATAAGAAAGAAAAGAAAGAACGCGCAACATGGCAAGAAATCCTGCGTCAGGTTAATGAGCGTATCGATGCCAATTTCAAGGCAATTGCAAAGCTAATTAATGAAATGTATGAAGGCGCAAATGCGGCTCTGAATACATTCGAGCAGGCGGATCAACTGCTGAAAGAATATAAACGGTATCAAGCAAAAGTTGCCGAAGAGATCAAGCAAAAGGATTTTGAGCTTAATAGTGACGGCACAACCAATAAGTCAGGCGTGAATAAATATCTGGAAGATTACCAAAAACGAAATCCAAATGCTGCTAAACCCAAGACTATGGATGACGTTTTGGAGATTATTAAATTACAATCTCTATACGTTAATGATCATATACTTCCCGAATTGGAGCGGATATCTGATAAATCAACAAACCTTCATGACAGATGGATCAACCGTGCCAAAGGTGCTGAGCAACAACAAAAAGCTAATAAAACGGAATGGGAACAAATTCAGGAAATTAAAGATCCTGAGGAAAAAGCCAAAGCTTTAGAAAATTTTGATGCAAAGCAAAAATCCCAAAAAGCTGAAGAAACACGCTTAAATACACAAGACAATAAAATTCAAACGACTCTGGATGAACGATTTACCCAAATAAGTAAAAATGCCACAGTTGCTGAACCTCATAATCAAGAAAAAATGGCTTTTAATGAAAATAAATCTTTTGGCTTTGGTATAGCCACAAGCAGCACACCAAGTCCTTAATTCATGCCTAAAGCTTGGTTAGGTACATATCCAGGATTATATTTTGTGTACATTTCTTTAAGCCCTGAGAATACTTTTGCATGGTTGTCGACCACCTCCGGCATAGAAACATTGCCATTGGATAAATCCCCATCATAGGAATGACCACCAACATAGAACCTCATGGAGAAGTATTTGCCTTCATCTGCTGTCGGTTGTTTAACAAACTTCACTGGCAAACCATAATAATCAAAATAGGTTTTTAATCCGGCAATCAGTTCCTCTGAACTTTTGGGATAATCTTTATCCACCACCATATAAGCTGCAATGTAATGTGCATTGGGCTTATAAGAGGCATCTTGTGCCGTTCCTGCCGTTCCTTCTAAAATCATCGGTGCGTTGTTTTCAGGATCCTTCTCATTCGTAACAGAAGCCTTATTCGCTTTAATCGCGGTCGGTGTTTCTTTGTAGGTGTTGGCAGACGCCAGTAAAGTCTGACCATTGGCTTTATCAAACGGCAATAAAGACACCGCCCCGAATAGTAACCCTGCCCCCAAAGCCTTGGCTTTTGCGGGTGCATTACTAAAAGTATCGAATATGTTTTTAAGGTTTTTCATACCATAATCTTTCTACCGGTATATTTATATCATTATTGGAGTCCAAAAAGCAAGAAACAATCACACATATCCTCTTGACATGTTGCAACCCCGCAACAGGCGGACTCTAAACGATTATTATGTTACTTTGATGTATATATGCGGCAAAATAAGCAATAATTATTAAATCTCCGCATATATGCGGCAATATTTCTCCGAATCAATGCGGAGATTGCACCTAGTATTTATTTCTGGGGGTAAAGGATTGAATAACAACTATGACATACTGCTCGACAATATCGCCCGCAATGTAAAGCGGCTGCGGAAGGAGAATAATATGTCACAAGCCAGACTTGCCATAGAATCCGATGTGGATCGCACCTATATAGGATATCTGGAAAACTCTAAACACAATGTTTCTTTGAAAGTACTTTGCCAATTGGCCCTTGTTTTTGAGGTGGATGTTTCCGAGCTACTTTCAAATTAAAAGCACCCTTTTAAAATTGTGACGGGTACAGGGTATTCACAAACCAAACACGCTGTGTTTATCCGGCGGGATATCTTGGCCGTAAATTTTAGTTTTCAAAAGATCATTGATATCATTAAATCCGGCATACAGACCGGATTGATCTACAACTTGATCTAACCCCTGCTCTACAAATTTACCTGCCATCTTCTTGCCGCTTTTATCATTGTCGAGCCATAGATTTATATTCTGATACGCGCCGTTTTGGATATATTCCAAAGTATCCTGAAACGAAGACAGGGAGTGCATTATAACCGTATCACCATTTAATTTAGTGCCATTATAAAGCACCAAAAGGGAAAGATAATCTACCGTGCCTTCAAATACATTAACGGAACTGCCCGTCTCGTTTCCTTTGATGATGGTAATATCTCTTTTGATCAAGGCAGATTTGAATACGGGCGTATCGGAAGCCGAACGTATTTCATAGCCCCCTGCCCTGTTCTTTATACCAAAGGCAAAGAAGACTTTATCTTTTTTCAGGTTACGATATTGAACCTCGCTCAGGTATTGGCCAACCAGATATTCCGGTATGCCTCTGCTTTTCAGGTATTGGAATATAGCCGGGTGCTCCACAGGTTTTGCCCTGATGAATTCCAGATCACGGGGAAGCTCTTCTTGAATCTGCTCGAATGTACTAACTGAAGGAAATAAAGATTTGGTGGGAATGCCGCCGAAGCCCAGATCTTCCAAAAAAGAAAGGGCATTTGATACGCCAGAGGCCTTGCCATTGGTTTGCAAATACTTCATGGCAAAGTCAACGACCGAGCGAGAGCCTTCTGCCTCTCCATGATCGAACCAGCAATTATCCCTGACATTGATATAAAAGCTTGGTTCGGCTTCCGAGCGAAATGGACTTAGGTATCGCCATTCACTGCCGCCTCGCTCTTTCTTTTTAACCTCATAGCCCAGTTTTTCCATGAGGTCTGTCAGAGCAATTGAATCGTTGGCTTGTTTACAGTTCATTGGTTTATATCAGGGAGGTCTTTCCCTCGCCCTGCCTTTTTATTCTTTCAGTGAGCATCCTAATTTACATCAACTTGGCGATATTTTGGGCACTGTATTATCCAAGTACCCTGCTTTTAGGGCAAACCGTGCCAATGTCTGCATCATCTGCTCATCTAAATCATTAGTATTAATTAAATTGTGTTTTATCTCGGAAGTAAATTTCCGAACCCGTGTTTCTTGGTTTTTTTGCACCTCTTGTGGATGTTTTGGCTTATAAATCTTCCTGATAGCCCCGAAATTCAGGGTAATCTTAATGCCGATGTAATAGCCCATACGATCCTTGATGCGGCTATAGGTCAGATACCCCTCCTCCATGGCGTCTTGTAGGTAGTTAAACACCATACGATTTGAGCGGCTTAGGTTCTTGGCAATTATGCCGGTGGTGGTTCTAATAGCCCCCTGCCCTGCTCCGTTCCAGCCAGCCAGCAGTGAAAGCATCATACGGGTCATTGGCATTAATCTGGGATTGCGGATAAAGCTCTGTTTTAAGGGTTTTATGAATGTCCCGTTATCATCAGGACAAAGGAGTGATTTTCGGTTCGGCTGGCTAAAGCTGATTTCCGGTTTGTCTGTATAGGGATCAAAGGCTTTAATTGTTGGTAAATCCCGCAGTACATTAAACCCGTTTGATTTGGGTGATGTGAGTTTTGGATAGTGCATGTGCTTATACACCCCTGCCCTAAAAAAGTCACAAAAATCCTTTACAAGTAGATTAGCCACTTGCATTTGATTCGCCAAACCTTTACACTTTTAAGTACGAGTTAAGAGGTACAGATTTGTATCTAAGATAAAAGCCCTGGTTTGCAGACTGGGGCTTTTGTATTTTGTGATCATTCTATAAAGCTAAGAGATGCCTCCTTGAAGGTTGGTTGGACTTTGATCTTCACTCTCATGAAAAGAGAGAAGGGCAGGGCGATTCTCGAGGAATCGTTCCTTACAGTATCATAACTGTCAGATTACTACAACGCCTGTAATGCTGTCAGATAGAAAAACCAATAAAACCAATAACATAGAATGCAGCCTGTAAGGTTGGCAGTAAAACTGACAGTAAGATCTTACAAAACCTTACAGTAAGCTGTGTCAGAAAATAGGGTGTAATCTGACTGTAAAGACCTGTCAGATCTGACAGTAACCTGACTGTAAGGTGTAATCAGAACTGAGGATAAGCGGGACAGGGGGCTTTTTGGGCTTGTCAGATGGATTTTAATTGGGTAGTCTTTTTACAGTAAAGCGTAAGGAGAAATTCATGAGTAAGCTAACCGTGCGTGAAGCCGCAGAATTAACCGGTAAAAGCCGCCAGACTATTAATGACGCCACCAAAGACGGCACGCTAAGTTTCGAGAAGAACGGCAGGGGGCATAAAGTCATTGACGTGTCAGAACTGGAGCGTGTATTTGACCTAATTAAGCAACCTGACGAAATGACCAAGAAGTCAGAGACTGTAAAATCTGACAGTAACTTGACAGTAAAGTCGTCAAGTTGGGAAAAGGAACTCGCTGCAATCCGTCAGGAAATACAGAATTCGCATGAGCGGGAGCGTCATGCCATGCAAGAACAAATTGAATTATTTCGCAAGACATTGGAAGAGACACGCAAAGACAAAGATACATATGTACGCTTATTGGAAGATCATTCATCCGATAAGAATAGTGCCGAAATCGAAAAACTTAAAAAAACCAATGAAGACCTCGAGAAAAAACTTCAGGAGCTTCTTGATGCCGATAAGCTGCGACAAGAAGAACGATTGGAGCGAATAAAGCAAAGAAGAGAACAGCAAAAATTGGAAGCCGAGCAGAGCAGGGGGTTCTTTGCTAAATTGTTTGGCTCTTGATTTTAATGGCTTGCTAACTTTACTTTCCTTACTATCATGAATTATGCTTGGTTCATGGACTTCATCACCCCCGACCAGCACCAGAAATTAATTAAAAATGGCCTGAATGCAGTGGATGACCCGCATCCAGTGGTTATGCTCCATATTCCCGGCACGCCGAATGTTTGGCTTTTGACCCATGTATTTACCGACCAGCCGGACGTAGCATTTGGCTTGGTAGTTTCAGAAGACAATGAACCGGAAATGACCTGCATCTGGCTTTATGATCTTTTTATAAACCACGAGCAGGGCAGGGCGGTGATACCGAATAATAAATTTCATGCCCGTTTTCCGGTTAGTCACTACAAAGTATTAGCGGAGGTATTTGGCAAACTACCTCACGAGGTGCTGAACTTGACGGCTTCTAATGAAACATATGATAGGCCGGATGGCTCATTCCCCGCGCCGGAGCCAATGTAAGGCGAAGACGGGAAAAAATTTGCTCTAAAATTTATCGTAGAGCTGACATATAGACTTATATTTTTTCGGTTGGCACAATTATGAGTTATAGAATGTCTTTCTATAACTCATTTTTTATGCTAATATTGAGGTATAGAATCAGGAGCTATACCTCATGAAATGGATTTGGGAACATAAAGACTGGCCGAATTTTACTTTTGATCAAGACCGTTTTTCAAAATTTGAAATAAAATTTCATAGAAATGTGGGTCTCATTATTGGCTCATTGTCTGGTATTACTACGGATGAGATTGATGATCTCAGGGTCGCAATTCTGAGTAATGAGGCAATTGATACATCCAGAATTGAGGGTGAAATCCTCGATAGGGATTCTGTTCAATCCTCTATTCGTAAGAATCTGGGCTTACAAACCGACGGAAGGCGGGCAAATCCCCAAGAGGCGGGCATTTCCCGAATGTTGGTCGATATCTACAAAACCTACTCCGAACCTTTAACACAAGAAAAGTTATTTAACTGGCATGCCATGATTGTAAATGGGCGAGCCGATCTGGATGTGATAGGTGGATATCGCACCCATTCAGACCCTATGCAAATAGTCTCTGGTCGGTTAGATAGGCCTAAGGTGTTTTATGAAGCTCCGCCGTCTTCCCGCATTCCAGAAGAAATGAAATCCTTTATTGCTTGGTACAATCAATCAACGGAGGAGGGGCTGCCGACAATTATTCATGCCGCCATTGCCCATCTGTATTTTGAACTTATTCACCCGTTTGAAGATGGAAATGGCAGGATAGGGCGTGCAATTGCTGAAAAATCGTTAGCCTTGGCAGCAAAGCAGCCTTTGGTGACATCTTTATCCAGAGTTATTGAACTGGATAAAAAGGCTTATTATCAGGCCTTGGAAAAGGCGAATGGCTCTCTAAATATAAACGAGTGGCTTGAGTATTTTGGGGCAAAAGTACTGGAAGCCCAAAAGCATGTTCAGGAATTAATTAATTTCGTTATTGCCAAGGCAAAATTCCTGCAACAGTTTGATTCAAAGCTGAATGAACGCCAGAAGAAGGTCATACTACGGATATTCCGTGCCGGTCTGGATGGTTTTCAAGGCGGCCTGAGTGCAGAAAACTATATCAGAATTACACAGACTTCCAGAGCAACGGCAACGCGTGATTTACAAGAGCTTGTAGAAATGGGTGCATTAAAACGGGAAGGTAAACTAAGGCATACGAGATATTATCTGGATAGAATAGGCAAAACACAAGCCAATTAAGGATTTGAGTATTCATGGGGTTGTATAGCCTAACGAAAAATGCCTCTAATTAATTTTGCCCGCTATAAGATTTACATTATCCGGCATAATACAGAAATCTTTGGCCAATGCGCTCCATCCGGTTACTGAATCCTGAACTTGCTCAATTATGCCTTTGGCTTCTTTTTGTGATAAATCAGCATGTCCGGCCAATTTCATTAAATCCTTAACACCTGGATTTTGGCCTTCACCGGCAACCATCATACTTTGATGTCCTGCCGGACCTGAAGAGAATGTCAGATCATAGGCCGGTGATACCTGCCAATGTCCACTTTCATTCATGAGAAAAGAAAAATTCTTCGAGTGATCATCTCGATTGTGAGCCAAAACATTGAATGCAGCATACCGGAATATCTTTTGAGCTTCCCTAATATCTTTTGTCAGCCATAAGGTGGCCTTGATTAAATCTTCATAATCCAGAGACGGGGCTCTAAAATCCGAGTGTAGCAATCCACATGCAGTGTGCATATGTAGTTTTTTACCCTCTGGAAGCCTGTCAAAGCGTTTAGAAGCAAAATAACCGGCATTGTCCCGCCCTTTAAACAGATGGGCTTCAGGAAGAGCCAGACCAGCTTTAATTGCCATTTGGTTATAAACATACTCAATAGCACCGGAATCCGTTCCATCGGTAGAATTACCGAATTTAACGATCCAGTGTTCATATCCGGCAGGAATATCATCACTGCCCTGTATTATGGCGTTGGTTTGATGATTAAATCCTATCAAAGCTTTTGGCCTTGCACCGGCAGACGAGCCATTGAGCGTAATGAGTTCCTCTAGAACATCGGAAGCCTGACCGGTTAATACAAGAGCTGTTTGCTGGTTTAGCTCATCCAGATTAATAGGTTCATATGTGGAGGAGGGGGCATAATCAGGCTCGTAAACCAAAGCTCCCATGCCTGAGTGTCCAACATGTGCCAAACGGTCAAGAACATTGACAGTTTCCGGCAATATGCCCTTAGAGCGTAATGAGCGATCCAGTAAAAGTCTGCCCCATCCATCTGGAAGACTATCATTAAAAACCCCAGGCAACCCTTCAAATAAATGCCGCTCAAAAGAATATGTACCTGATTTTAAGGCGAGTTTATAGGGCGATATTTGTAAATCAGAAGACAGAAATTCTGTATCATACTCAAAATAAACCCTATGTTCATTTAAAGCCAGTCGACCGACGGGTAGAGCAGGATGGTTTCCAAAATCGAGCCCAACATGTAATAAATTGACGGCGTTATGTTTCATTTACGAACTCTTTTTCTGATACCAGATTTTGTTTTTTCCTGTGCAGTTTTTTTGATAATATCATCAATACTGCTACTGGAGGAAAGATCACTTTTTATAGCTGTTAGAATAGAATCCGTAAGGTCTAGTACATAGGCCAGTTTGATAAACGATTCCAAAGAGATGTGTCCTGTTTGTTCAAACTTCCGAAGTGCAGCAATGTTTACATTCGATTTATGGGCAAGATCAGCCTGTGTCATACCCGCCTTAACCCGCTTTTCTCGAAGCAGAGCAGGGAGCATATTGACAATTTCATTTGGAGTAATAAATAACATCATTAGCGTAATTATAACACAATATAATCATAATTAATACAATAATACTAGTTAAATACAATACTATTTCTCTTATGACCAAGTAAAATTTGACTGTCATTATGCTTTATGTTATTTAAATTTGGTCATTAGGATTAAAAATCAGTAATTGATAGCATAGAATAATTATTACATGAAAAGTTTGAAACACATTTTAGGAAGCAATGGAAATACAAGGTCAAAATTGGCCTTGTGCCTGCCATTGCTTGCACTTCATTTTGTGTCGGCAGCTCAGACAAACCCTAATAACAACAAAGAAATTCCTAAGATTGCCACAGAGGCAAATAACGCATCTATTAAAGATGAGAAAGAGCCGGAAAACAAAGCGCCGATGATTTTAGAAGGGGATGCTCTGACCGCTTTAAACGTTTCATCTCGTCCAAATGGTCAATATGTGGGCGTTTATATGGTAGTGGATAAAGATTATCCCAAAAGCCCAGAAGAGCTAATTGCCGTATTGAAACAATATTTTGACCATTATGGTTTGCCCGTGAAATTTGTAAAACAAGATAATCCACGAGAGGGCAAATATTTTCATATGGCCTTTTATGTTGGTGGTGAGAGCTATCGCGGTGATTTGTCAAATGGGAATGTCTCATTGCCAGAAGTGGTTGATAATCACAAAAAAGTTTTTATGGCTCTGAGACAAATGTATATCCAGAAAAATAATCTTGATTTAGCAAATGATGGTTTGAGTAATGATTAAGCATTATAAATTGGAGTTAAAATCTTCAATGGTTCTTACAAAAGGTGTAATTTCGACAATTATGGTATAATAAAATATTAAGCTGCCTGATTTTCACTTACCAATAATCTGCTCGTTAAACGCATCCATCGTTTCATGATCGAACTGTGCCAGATAAATCTCCGTCGTTTTGGAATCCTCGTGACCCAAGGCTTGAGAAATAACCGGTACTGGAATGCCTTTTAACTTGGCAATTGTCGCAAAACTATGCCGTGCCACGTAACTTGTTATTGAGGCCTGCACTCCGCAGGATAATGCAATTTCTTTAATTCTTTTGTTATATCGCCGGAGCTCGTCTCTTACCTGATCGTACATTTTCTTCTCGTCCCGCGTAGTTATAACATTTAACAGGAATTCATTTTGTGATTTCCCGAAAGTGTACTTATCCAGAATAACTTGCAGAGGAGGGGTTATTTTAATGTTGTAGAGTTGGCCGGTCTTTTTCCGCTTATATTCTATCCGTCCATTTTGAATTTGATTTATCTTCATATAGGCCAGATCCACGAAGGAAGCCCCCATGAGATAGTAGCTCATAAAGAAGAAGTCCTTAGCCCTGTGCCTCTGGTCTGAATCGGGAACATAATCCTTAATTTTCTGAATATCCTCTTCGGAAATGGCTCTTTTTTTGGTTTTTTCGGTTTTGATCGAATAATTCTCGAACGGATATACATCTTTGCTTAATAACCCTTCAGAGATAGCACGGTTTAACAACGCCCTTAGTGTTCTCATATGAACACTCAAGCCATTTGCTGTATTGCCCTTTCCTAGATACCAAGCCTCATAGGCTTTGAGCCATTGAAAGTTAAGTGATTTTATAGCCAGTTCTTTATCATTCTGAAAATTTTTGATGCTCCGGTAAAGTGTTCTATAAACACGGGCATTACCAAATCGTTTTGCCTCCTCCATTTCGGCTATAATTTTTAGAGAAAAGGCCAATATCCCGTCATTATTGGCTTTGCCGATTAACGCCATTTTTAAATTTTTCATGCTCATCGAGGGCAGGGTGCCTGAATTTTGAAGCTCAATGATTTTGTCTTCAAATTCAATTCTCTGCTTTTTAAGCATATTATTAAGCCGTGTAACATTTTTAAAGCTGGGACACCCTGGCTTGATCTCCATTTTACGATCATTCCAATAGTCAGGATTGACGGTGTATCCCGTGGGGATTTCTAATGTTTCGCGGTCAATTGTAAGCCTGATTTTGATTGCCTGCGTACCATCATTTTTGGTGTAGCGGCCATCCACGAATATTTTTGAAGTTAAACTCATAGACCTGTTTGTTTTGACGAATTGAAATTCTCCAACAATTCTCCAACAAATATAGGTATTTTATGCTTTATTATGAAATAGGATAAATATATATATACCTCATATTAAGCACTTTAAATACATATTGATACATATGAAACCAGTATTTATGCTGCCTTACAAGCAGAGGGTCGGGGGTTCGAATCCCTCAACTCCCACGAAAACAAAGCACTTAGTCGAAAGATTAGGTGCTTTTTTCTTATAAGGCTACAGAGCTCAGACGAAGGCAATGCAACAGCATTCGAACCCAGAACAAAAGTTGGGGGATAGCTACTGATGAAGAAATCCCAAATAAAACATTGATGACAACTGTGACGAATAAGCATGGTCTTACTATCATCAGAAGAAAACAACACATCTCTAATATTATACCCTAACCGAACTTCTAGATACCTTTATTTAAGTTAAGAACAAGGTGTAAGTTTTGATATTAAAATATATAATAGTTTGGGCGAAATAGTCGCAGATATAAGAAACACTACATCAATTGATTTAGGCGAATTTTAAAGTAGGTAACTATTTTGATCTATGCATAGCTCTCGTTTCAAAGAAAAAGGACGTACAAAAGATCACTATAATGAAATAACAAACCCTGCATAGCCATTTTTAGGAGCTTATAATTTTGAAATATTACATGAAAGTCACTCTTAATAACAAATATTTTCAAGTAGAGAATCTATGAATCGGTGCAACTCACAATCCTATACTGTCTATACCATAGCACTTCATTTTTTGTTAAGCATTTTACAGTGAAACACATTATTTCATATAAAGTTCGGATCCCCGAGTTGCCTATAACTTATTATATACAAGTGATTTATCAAGATATGCTTAATCACAAATAATGCTTCAAACTAGCATAGAATCATATGCCCTAATAGGCTTTTTAAATTTTTAGTAAACTATTCGGGGGAACACAACCTATCGGTATATCAAGCTATTATACTAATTTGCTCCACTAAACCCTACCAAAATAAAAAATGAGCAAAGAAGTTGTCGTTGTTGAGGAATACGAAAGAGAACCTATTCCCAAAAAAGAACTCAAAGGATGGAAAAGCTTTTTGGGCATGTATGCTGGAGAACATGCAGCAGGTACTGAGTTTGTTATTGGTCCACTTTTCCTTACCACTGGTGTCAGTGCATTTGACTTATTAATGGGTCTTCTGGTTGGTAATCTGATGGCCGTATTGTCTTGGAGATATCTAACCGCCGAAATTGCTGTCAAAAACAGGTTTACACTTTATTTCCAACTGGAAAAGATATGCGGAAAAAGCCTCGTAAAGTTTTATAATATTGCCAACGGCGTTCTTTTTTGCTTTTTGGCAGGCTCTATGTTAACCGTTTCTGCTACAGCTGTAGGCATCCCTTTTAATATGGATATGCCTAAGCTTACAGACGTCATGCCAAATGGATCTACTTGGATTATTATTGTGGTTATGCTTGGAGCCATTACCACCTATGTAGCCGCCAAAGGTTACAGCATGGTATCTAAAGCCGCCAATTGGATGTCACCCATTATTATCATCGGATTTCTTGCAGCTGGAATTGTAGCACTAAACCAGTTGGAAATAAAAAGCTTTAGCGATTTCTGGAATATTTGGGGAGAAGGTAGAGAGCCTTTTCCTGGACAAATCAAATACACCTTTTGGCATGTTGCTATTTGGTCATGGTTTGCAAACGCTGCTATGCACGTAGGTATGTCTGACCTTTCTGTTTTCAGATATGCTAAATCCGCTAAATCAGGATGGACTACAGCCGCAGGAATGTATGTAGGTCATTACATGGCATGGATAGCTGCTGCGTTGCTTTATGCCGTTTATTTAAAATCACCAGAAGCCTTAAATTTCTTAGCAAATGGAGAAGCCCCATCTGTGGCTCCAGGTCCTCTGGCATATAATGCCATTGGTGCATTTGGTGTTTTGGTGGTAATTCTTGCCGGTTGGACCACCGCAAACCCAACCATTTACAGGGCAGGTTTAGCCTTTCAAACGCTATTCCCTAAAATGAAATCCAGTGGTGCCACCATCATAGCGGGTACTTTGGCTACTGCTGCAGGCATATTTCCTGCATTCGCTATGCAATTATTAGATTTCGTAGCGGTTTACGGGTTTATTTTAGCTCCGGTAGGAGCTATTATTGTCTTTGACCAATTCTTCTCTTCTAAGTTAGACATTACATCGGACTACGCTGAAAAGAAAAAGTTAAACCTAAACTGGGCGGTGCTTTTGGCTTGGGCTGTAAGTGTTTGTGGATTCTATTTCTACGCTAAGACAAATGGAATTTTCCTTTCCTTCTTAACACTTCCTGCTTGGATTTCCTGTGGTGTGCTTTTCTTACTATTTAGCAAATACTTTCAAAAAAAGAACGCTTAAGAAAAAATCAAACACTGCCTGTAAATTAGAAGTGGAGTTCTGTCAAAAGTTCTTCACTTCTCTTTTTATATAGATGTTTGATTTTTGGCGTATATTGGGATAAGACTTCATCCCTTTATGAAACAAGTACTACTCTTTATTTTGGCTGTGACCTCTGCCAATACTCAAATCAACACTGAAAATATTAAAATTGCCCGTGACCAATGGGGCGTTCCACATATTTTTGCCCCTACCGACCCTGAAGTAGCCTATGGCTTAGCATGGGCACATAGCGAAGATGACTTTAAAACGATACAGTTGACGCTATTGGCCGGAAAAGGTATGCTTGGAAAACTCAATGGAAAAGAAGGTGCGGCTGTTGATTACGTGGTAGGTTTATTAAGAACCAAGCAAATTGCGGAAGAAAACATGCATCCTCTTTCACCAGAATTTACAGATTTGGCAAAGGGGTATTTGGCTGGAATTAATCACTATGCCCTGCTACATCCGGAAGAGATTCTCGTGAAAAAATTGTTTCCTCTTAGTATGACAGACTATGTCTCCTCCCAAATACTTTCTTTATCGGTCCTGTCTGGTGTCGATGCAGTCTTAAAGGATATTTATAGTGGAAAGATCAACAAAAGCATAGCAATAAAGGGCTCCAATGCCTTTGCTTTTGCTTCTTCTAAAACTACTACTGGCGAAACCTTCCTAAATATAAATTCTCATCAACCTCTTGAAGGTCCAGTAGCATGGTACGAAGCCCATCTTCAGAGCGAAGACGGTTGGAATATCCTTGGTGGTTTATTTCCAGCCGGCTGTGTGGTATTTCTTGGCACCAATGAAAATCTTGGTTGGGCTCATACGGTAAATCATCAAGACAAAATAGATGTTTATCGCCTTCAAATGAAGGGCAAAAGGTCTAATAAATATCTCTTTGATGGTCAATGGCTCAAATTGGAAAAACAGAAAGTCAGGTTAAAAGTTAAACTAGGCCTCATTACGATACCTATTGGCAAAAAAGCATATTGGAGCGTATATGGTGCCACTGTCAAAACTAAAGAAGGCTCTTATTCCATCCGTTTGGGTGCCAACCAAGACATCAGAGGCGTAGAGCAATGGTATAAAATGAACAAGTCCAAAAACTTCGAAGACTTTTATAAAGCCATGGAAATGGTAGCCATACCAGGCTTCAATACCGTATATGCAGATTCAGAAGACCAAATTTTTTATGTGTCAAATGGTAAAATTCCGATAAGGAACCCTAAGTATAATTGGTCTGGCGTACTTCCAGGAAATACTTCAGAAACACTTTGGACAGATTTTCATCCCTTCGAGTCTTTACCACAGTATCTCAATCCGAAGTCTGGCTATTTGTACAATACCAACAATACCGTAATTCATGCAACTGGCAAGGAAGACAATATAAATGCTGATGATCTTGACCAGACCATGGGATATCCACTCAAAGACAATAATAGGAGCAAAAGGTTTGAAGAATTAATAGGGCAGTATCCCAAAGCGAGTTATGAAGATTTCAAAACCATTAAATATGATGGTCAGTACCCTACTACTTTTCATTTCCCCATTGACATCAATATCATCAGGAATCTTAAATCATCTAATTACACACAAATTGCGAAAGAAATAGAGCTGCTACAACAATGGAATAGGAAATCAAATATTGAAAATACAGGAGCCGGATTTTTTGCTATACTGATATATAAGATAAATGATTATTATACCAAGTATAAAACGGATGCAATTCTTACGGAAAAAGAAGCTGTTCTCCTTATAGAAGAGACCAAGAATGAATTGATTCAAGGCTTTGGAAAGACGGATGTACCTTTAGGCCAAGTTCAAAAGCTTGTACGTGGGCCCAACAAAATAAATCTACCAGGCCTCCCAGATGTTTTGGCAGCCATGTACACGGCTGCACATAAAAATGGAATGAGAAAGGGAGTGGCAGGAGAATCTTATATACAGCTCGTTCGATTCAAAAAAGGTGAATTGCCGAAAATAGAATCTGTCATTAATTATGGTGCTTCTAGCCATCCAAAAAATCCACACTATGCCGACCAAATGGAAATGTTCGTAAATCAAAAGACCAAGAAGATGACTTTGGATAAGGCTGAGGTATTGAAAAGTGCTGATCGGGTTTATTCGCCTGAATGAAAAGGTAAACGGAATCATTTTTTACTTCTTTAAACCCTCAAGCAGTAAGGAGTCTAATTCCGCATTTAATTTCTCTCTTTTTTTACTCGGTTTGTCAGCATCCAATTTAAATTCTAAATATTCAAAGTATTCTCTATCTTCAATCTCTCCTTTTCGTATTAATCTATTTCGAATCCATATGCTTGAGTTGAAAAAACTTTTTAAGGAATTATTATACGTGGAAATCTCCTTTTTACAATGATTAACAATCAAGAGATTCTTTGTTTTGGAATCAAATTCTTTAGCCGTAGTAAGCATTGAATCGATTTCAAAAACTTTATCACAAAGTGCGAAGTCTTGGATATTGTCCTGATAGTTTTTTATAAATTCAATATTACTAGACATTTTATATGGCAAAATACTATCATTCTCGCATTGAAGTCTACGTTCTATTAATTTAACGTTTGCTTTTAAGCAGCCAATTAATGCTTTTTCTTCCTTCGATACTTCATTAGCATGAGCATAGACATCCTTCTTAATCCTTTGATAGCCGTAAATGAGAAAGGATACACCAATAACAATAATAACTAGTGTTTTTTTCATTTATTAATGTTGTTTAACACTTTAATAGCTAAACTTAAGCCCGTGTAGATAAAGGGAATAGCTCTACAAAACATATTACTAGTGAAAGAACATAAATTTAGAAACAGTTTTGCCAGCTTACTCGGCTCTATTATAGGGATACTATTATTTATTTTCCCAATATATAAAAGAGTCACGGAAGATAGAGATCATCTATTTGTCTTTTTATACCTCTTAACCATTTTATATTTCTTCCTTGATATTGCTTTTAAGATAATTAAACCGAGAGTGCTTTTTCGAAACGAATGTATTGAATTTAGAAAAAATATCTTTTACAAAAAGAAGATATTGAACTCTCAAATCATAGAAATTAAATGGAGTAATTCTGACGTTCAAATAATTACTAAAAAAGGTAGTACCAAAATTGATTCAAAAGATATTCATAAAAAAGATAGGCCGCTATTTATTCAACTTTTAAATGAAATTAAGCCTACCACTAAGTTATCACCAAAACAATCTTGATAAAAAGAAAAAGTTATTGCCAAATAAAAAGGGCAAACAGAAAACTGCTTGCCCTTCAAAATAATATATAGTGACAGCGTATTAACCTATCATTAAACTCTCTCTACGCCTCATTTTACCCGCTGGTATTCCGAACATCATTTTAAATCTACGGCAAAAATATGCTGTATCTTTATAACCAACCTCAGCACCAATGGCACGAATGCTTTTCTTAGAAGTTCTTAGAAGCGTTACCGCAGCTTCCATTCTTTGATATTCTATATAATCCTGAGGATTGATACCTGTCAACATTTTGAAGTATTGACCTACATAATCTTCAGAAACATTGGCAACATTGGCCAACTGCTTATTAGACAAATCGCCTTCTAGGTTTTCCTTAATATAAGCGAAGATATCAATCAAACGAGGATCTTTGAAATACGTACTGTTTGTGGCTAGCTGTTCCACAAACATTTTGTTTCTTAGGATAAAGCGAATGATTTCAATAACAACCTCCTCGGTTTTATTCATTATCACACGACCTCTACCCGCTTCGTCTGTAAAGTCTTCCACCAAAATATCCTTTATCAATCCCGCCAATTTGCTATCATTCTTGATGAAGAAAGGAGGAATATCTAAAGAGGTGAAAAAGTTAACAGAGTCAAAAACTTTAGCTTCAAAAGCAATTAAGCCAAAAGAGTTACGTACCTTACCTATTTCATGAGGAATAGTCATGGCATCCCAGTAGTGCTCTCTTCTAGTCATGAACTCTTCATAACTGATATTTTTTGGCTCTCCAGTACCGAAGTTAATGTTTGAAGACTTGCCTCCAGGGATAAAAAGCATATCCCCTGGCTCTATCTTCTCTTCAATACCTTCTAATTTAACATTGCCATCGTAAAGAATTAATAATGTGTTTTCCACATCATAAAAATTCTTAATTACTATTGGCTGCAGCACATTAATATGCCTGGCTTTGGCAAATTTTACGCCGAGTGATTCAATGATTTTATTATAATCTTCCATAATTAGTATTTCTTTTTTCTTAACAAATTACCAGTGTATTCGTTCCTCTTCAGGAATAATAATGTTGTACAAAACTAATAATTTATTCTTAAGAGTCAAAAGTCTTGTAAAATTCTAATGTTTAATTATTCATACAAATGGCACAGAAAACCGAGTCATTTCACGAAAAAGTATAATTTTATAGCATCTGAAGCCGTTTTTTTGTTTAATAATAATTGGTAAAAAACATAGAAGTTTTTCAAAAGAGCATAAAAAAAGAGCTTCAAAGAAGCCCTTTAAAGTACAATAGTATGTTAATTTACTGCAATATCGATCTCGCAATTACCAGTCTTTGAATCTCAGAAGTACCTTCGTAAATTTCTGTAATCTTGGCATCTCGCATCATTCTTTCCACATGATACTCCTTTACATAACCATATCCACCATGAACCTGAACCGCCTGAGTAGTAACCCACATAGCTACCTCAGAGGCATATACTTTTGCCATTGCCGCAGACTCCGAATAATTTCTCCCTTGGTCCTTTTCCCAAGCAGCTTTATAAATTAAAAGCCTTGCTGCTTCTATTCTGGTGTGCATATCTGCCAGCTTAAATTGAATGGCTTGGTGTTTAGAAATCTCCTTACCAAAAGCCTTTCTTTCTTGTGAATATTTCAAAGCCCTTTCATAAGCACCTCCAGCAATTCCTAAAGCTTGTGCTGCAATTCCAATTCTTCCACCATCCAATGTTCCCATTGCAAATTTGAACCCGTGCCCATCCTCTCCTATTCGATTTTCTTTAGGCACCTTGACATCAGAAAACATGAGTGAATGTGTATCTGAAGAACGAATGCCCATTTTGTCTTCTTTTTTACCAACCACAAAACCCTCGGTACCTTTCTCTATAATTAAAGCATTGATACCTCTATGACCTTTATCTACATCGGTTTGAGCAATCACAAGGGCAATATCAGATGTACCTCCATTGGTTATCCAATTTTTCGTTCCGTTGACCACATAATGATCACCAGCATCTACGGCCGTGGTTCTTTGAGATGTGGCATCAGAACCAGCTTCCGGCTCCGAAAGGCAAAAACAACCTAGCTTCTCTCCTGTGGCCAATGCCGTCAAATATTTCTCCTTTTGTTCTTTGGTACCGTATTTTTCTAAACCCCAGCAAACCAAAGAATTGTTTACCGACATAACGACGGCAGCAGAAGCATCCACTTTAGCGATTTCTTCCATTGCCAAGACATAGCTAATGCTGTCCATTCCACCTCCACCATACTCTGGATCTACCATCATACCCAGAAAACCCAGTTCTCCCATCATTTTGACCTGCTTCACAGGAAATTTTGAGTGGGTATCTCTTTCTATGGCATCATGAAGTAATTCTTTCTCAGCAAAATCACGTGCAGCCTCTTTAACCGCTAATTGTTCTTCTGATAAATCGAAATTTATTCCTTGCATTGGTTTCTGTGTTTGAAGTTAGAACCAAATTTAAGATCTTAAATAATGGTATGCAAGCATACTATTATTTTCAAACCAATAAATAACTCGCAGTCTATTACGCTACTCCTCCGTTTACAGAAAGTGTATGTCCATTTATATAAGAAGCTTCTTCCGTGGCCAAAAACAAATAAGCATTGGCTATATCCTCTGGCTCCCCAAGCCTTTTTACAGGAATATCAGCAATAAAACCATTTCTGATTTCCTCGGGGATGCTATCGGTCATTTCCGTTTTTATAAACCCTGGAGCCACCGCATTTGCGGTAATGTTATACTTACCAAACTCCTTGGCCCATGTTTTGACCATACCAATAATCGCGGCTTTAGAGGCCACATAGTTAGTTTGACCAAAACCACCTGTTATTCCTACTACAGAAGAAGTACAAATAACCCTTCCATATCGGTTTTCAATCATCAAAGGAATTACGGCCTTGGTACAGTTAAAAACCCCGGTAAGGTTAATGTCAATGACAGATTGCCATTCCTCCGTACTCATCTTTAAGAAACTTTTGTCTCTTAGAATACCCGCATTATTAATAAGGATATCAATTCGACCATATTTTTCAAAGACACTTTTAGCTGCCAAATGACACTCCTCTATGTTTTTTACATTTACTTTTTGAAAGAAACATATATCCCCTGATGTATCCATCAAATCGGCTGTTTGCTTCCCTTCCTCCAAAATATCCCAAATAACTACCTTAGCTCCTTCCTTAATAAAAAGTTCTACGGTAGCCTTCCCTATTCCTCTGGCTCCGCCAGTAATAATAGCCACTTTGTCTTCTAATCTCATCATATCAATTTACCCCTGGTTTAACAAATGGTGGTCTAACCACTTTGGCATGGAGCATTTTGTTTCTTACTTTAATAAAAAGCTCCGTATCTTTTTTAGCATAGGCTTTATCAACATAACCCAGTGCAATACCCTTTTTAAGCAAAGGCGACAAGGTCCCTGAAGTGATTTCTCCTACAACCTCATTCTCTGCGTTACAGATTTCATAATGAGCTCTTGGAATACCTTTCTCCGTCAACTCAATTCCTACTAACTTCCGCTTCAAACCTGCTTCCTTCTCCTTCAATAGGTTTTCAGAATTCACAAAATCCTTTGAAAACTTAGTTACCCAACCCAATCCACCTTCCAATGGTGAAATGTCATCCGATAAATCATTTCCGTAAAGGCAATAACCCATTTCTAACCTCAAGGTATCTCTTGCACCCAAACCTATAGGCTTAATATCAAATTCCTTTCCGGCCACAAAAATCTTGTTCCATAGTTCCAAGGCGTTTTCTTTAGGCACATAAAGTTCAAACCCTCCTGCCCCAGTATAACCCGTAGCCGAAAGAATGACATCCTTTACATCTCCAAAAGTGCCTCTAGTAAAACTATAATACTCAATGTCTTTCAAAGGAATATGTGTTAACTTCTGTAAAGTATCTATCGCTTTTGGTCCTTGAACTGCAAAAAGACATAGGTCGTCTGACCAGTTGACCATCTCTACATTATCATTCTTAAACTTCTGAATATGGTTCCAATCTTTTTCTATGTTTGAAGCGTTGACCACCAACATGTATTCATCTTCATCAATTCTATAAACCAATAGATCATCTACCACCCCTCCCGTTTCATTCGGCAAATAACTGTATTGGGCTTTTCCATTATAAAGTAAAGAAGCGTCATTGGCAGAAACCTTTTGAATTAACTCCAAAGCTCCAGCTCCCTTCAAATAAAACTCCCCCATATGGCTTACATCAAATACACCTACAGCCTCTCTAACCGCCATGTGCTCTTCTATATCTGATGAATAGCGAACGGGCATATTAAATCCAGCAAATGGCACTATTTTACCTCCCAGCTCCACATGTAAAGCATGCAATGGAATATCCTTGATTTCCGACATATCGTTTGTTTTAAGTTTGATGTAAAGTTACAGAATTTGATTCGGGTCTTTCTTTAAGCCTCTTCCCGTTTTCTAAAAGAATTTTTTTATCCACTATGGCAGGAATCTCCTCCATATTATGTGTGACATAAACCAAGGTTTTATTTAACTTTTGTACCAGTTCGTTTATCAAGTCTCTAATATAAACCATATGGTTATAATCCAAATTTTGACAGGCCTCATCTAGCAGTAAAAGTTCTGGATTCTTGATTAATGCCCTTGCCAAAAGCACAATCCTTTGTTCACCGGTCGAAAGCTCGCTTAACAACCTGTTTTCAATAGTATTTAGGTCTAAAAGTTCAATAATTTTCTTCAAGTCCTTCTTTTCTATATCATTGAGCTTTTTAAACAAGCCAATCGTATCAAAAAGTCCAGAAGCAATCACTTTCCACACTTCCATATTCTTAGGGAAGAAAATGTGCATTTCAGGAGACAAGTAGCCTATTCTCTTTTTTATATCCCAGATACTCTCCCCTGTTCCTCTTCTTTTACCAAAAAGGTAAAGCTCATTTTGATAGGCCTGTGGATTATCTCCTATCAAAAGACTTAAAAGCGTACTCTTACCTGAGCCATTTGGGCCTGAAAGAGCCCATCTTTCTCCAGTTTTTACTTCCCAATCTATGCCATCTAAAACCGCCGTCCCGCTATAAACAACCCTCCCGTTGACCAACTTAATTACGGAACCTTTACTAGCGTCATTATTGGTTGTGAAATAGGCCAACAATTCTTCTTTAAATTCAATTTTTGCAACTTCCCTTTTCATCTCAGGAAATGGCCTATTAAATTGTCCTGAAATACAACCTGAATTGAAATCTATGACTTTTGTTATACAAGCGGGCATATCCTTTATACCTGCGACCATAATCAATTGAACATCCAGTACATTCAAAAGCTCTTTAAGACTTTCTTTGCTTTTGACATCTAGTCCAACAAATGGATTGTCTAGCAAAAGTACTTTAGGACTCTTAAGCAAAGACAAAGCAATAAGTGTACGACGAGTTTCGCCATTAGAAAGGGAGGTAACCTTTCTTTCCAAAAGGTGAAAAATATTCATCTTGATAGCTACATCCTTAACCTTCGCTTCCGAATATCTTAATTCTGGCAAATCGACAGATTTAATGTCTACCGTTCCTACTGGTAAGATTTGATTTTGTATAACTTCCCAAACTGAAGGTCCTATTTCGGAATCGTGAGCATGATACCTCTGTTGGTAATATTGATAAGCAGCACCTACCAAACGATGAAATCCATAATCGCGAGGGACAAGCTCAATCTCAGAAAAGTGTGGCTTAATTAACTTTCCCTTCCATGGAAATATTTTTCCAGAAATAGCATCCAAAAACGTGCTTTTACCACTCCCATTTGCTCCTACAATGCCGTAATTAACGCCTTCCTGTAATTCAACAGAGACCTCGTTTAATACAACATTCTCTCCTTTCTTTATAAAAACGTTTTCAAATCTTATCATTCGACAAAAATAGAATTCAGAACTAGAACAATCCTATTTTAAGCCCTAGATATTCCTGACTAAAACTAAAAAGTAACATAAACCAGATTAAGCTTTATTTTTAGTCTGACGTCTTTTTATTAGATTTCAGAAAAGAACAGCTCATTTATGTCTTGGAATATTTTTTATTGGCTTCTAGGCTCCTATATCACACTTAGTGTCTTGGCCTACTTTATTCAAGATTTCTTCATTTTCAAACCGGAAACGCTTTCCGACGACTTCGAATTCAAATATGATTATCCTTTTGAAGAATTAAATTTTACGGTTTCCGACAAAGTAAAAATCAATGGTCTCCGTTTTTTTACAGAAGAAAAAGACAGAAAAGGTATTGTTCTATACTTCCATGGCAATTCTAGGAGTATAAAGGGTTGGGCCAAATATTCCAGAGACTTTACAGTGCATGGCTACGATGTTTTGATGATAGACTACCGTGGGTTTGGGAAAAGCCGAGGAAAAAGATCGGAAAAAGCCATGAAAGAAGATGCCCAACATGTTTACAACCGTTTGAAATACGACTATGATGTTCCAGAAAGTGATATAGTCATTTATGGACGCTCTTTAGGATCAGGGTTCGCAGCTAAACTAGCCTCGAGCAATAAGCCCAAAATGTTGATTCTTGACGCACCTTATTATAGCTTTTCAAATCTAACCAATCGTTTTCTTCCATTTCTGCCACTAAGTATCATCCTCCGCTTCAAAATAAGAACAGACGAATGGCTCAAATACTGCAGATGTCCTATTTATATTATTCATGGCACCAAAGACCTACTAATTCCTTTTAGTAGTAGTGTTAGACTCTCTAAAGTAGTACCTCTTAATACTCATCTGGCTCCCATTTATGGTGGCAGACATAATAACCTCCCTTCATTTCCAGAATATCATCGTGTTCTTAGAGATATACTATTGGAACAATTTGATGAGTTTGACAAACAAATTTTAGGAGATATTGGATTTAACACTTAAAACCTATGCATTCATGAAGTTTTTCAAATGGTTCGCTTTAACTTATGTTATCCTACTAATCATACTTTATCTCGTTCAAGACTGGGTCATATTTAGAGCAAACTCCTTACCAGCGGATTACAAATTTCAATTTGATGAACCCTTCACTGAAAAATTTTATACCAGTCCTGATGGTATCAAAATCAATACTTTATTCTTTCCAGCGGAAGGAACGAGTAAAGGTTTAGTCTTCAATAACCACGGAAACCAGAGAAATTTATCAAGATGGGGTTGGTCTGCGAAGCAGTTCACCAGTCTTGGTTACGATGTATTTTTATATGATTACAGAGGTTTTGGTAAAACTAAAGGTACACCAACGGAACAAAATCTATTTGACGATTCGGAATTTCTTTACGAACAAATGTTATTAAAATACAGCGAAGATAGCATTGTCATATATGGCAGATCGTTAGGAACAGGTGTGGCCACAAAACTAGCCGCCGAGCATTCGCCCAAAATGCTCATTCTAGAAAGTCCCTATTACAATATGGCAGATGTTGGCAAACTTCATTTTCCGTTTTTCCCTTACGATCTGTTAATCAAACACCCTTTTAGAACAGACCTGAGAATAGCCAAAGTAAAGTGCCCGACGTTTCTCATTCACGGGACAGAAGACCAACTCATTCCATATAAATCGAGTCTAAAATTGGCAGAGAAAATAGGCATTTCCTCAGATTCCATATTACTATCACTTCCGGGAGGTCATAAAGGCTTATACCGTTTTGAGCTTTACCATGAAAAGCTTAAAGAGTGGCTGGCACCAGAATTATGAAACCTTCACCAAGGCTAAACCCTTGGCGGAAGTAATTTGTACATCACTGGCGTCACAATCCTTGTTAAAATAAGCGAGGAAATAAGACCACCAATAATCACCAAGGCCAGTGGCGAATACAGGGGAGAATGCTCCAAAACTAGAGGAGTAAGCCCTCCAATGGCTGTTAAAGTAGTCAAAACAATAGGAATAAATCTTGTTTCTCCGGCTTTTTCAATCGCCTCGTCTATACTCAAGCCCTCGTCAGAACGTAGATAATTGGTATAGTCTACCAATAAAATGGAGTTTTTTATCTCAATTCCTGCCAAAGCAATGATACCAATAGTGGCGGTAAATGAAAGCGAATTACCAGTTATAAACAGAATACCTACCGCTCCGATGATACCCAACGGAATTACGGATAGTACAATAAAAGAGCTTTTAAATGTTTTGAACTCCAAAATCAGAATAGCCAATATTCCAAAAATCGTAATGATAATTATGTTGCCAAGACCGCCAAAAGTTTCATTTTGACGTTCGACCTCTCCTGAGATTTTATAATGATAGCCCTCTGGCATTTTAATCTTTTCTAATCGCTCCAAAAAGGCCTCATTTACAGATGGTGTCAAATAACCGTCTGCCACAAAAGAAGAAACTAAAACATAACGCTCTTTGTCGTAGTGATTGATATTATTAGGAGAGCTTTCAAACTGTAACGTTGCCAAGGCTTTAAGTGGAACTTGTGCTCCATTTGCGGCAGCGACATATATTTTATCAAAAACCTCTAAACCTGGTTTCTCTTTATTTTCCAAACCAACAGTAATAGCATATTCCTCCCCTGCTTCATCTCTATATTGTCCGATATTCAAACCTGCAATGGCCATTCTGATTGATTTATCTATCTCTGAAGTAGGAATACCTAACATCCCCGCTTTGTCCTTATTAATCTTAACCCTTAAATCCGTATTGACCACAGTAGACGGATTGTTGATATAAATAGTACCCTGAGTTTCTTGATAAGCCTTCTCTACTTTTAAAGAGATGTTCCTCAAGGAATCTATGTTTTCGCCAAAAATTCTAATAGCCAAAGGGGCAGCAATTGGCGGACCTTGCTCGAATTCCTTCACAACAATTTTAGCTCCTGGATAATCGATGAACTTTCCCCTTAATTTATTCACCAAAACCGTACGTTCTGTTTCTTCTTGAAGTTGAACGAAAAGCTGGGCAAATTCAGAGCTTGCACCACCTCTAGGAAGCAGATTATAATAAATTCTTGGATTGTCTTTTCCAATGTTAGCTGCATAGTTTCTCACTAATGGTTCTTCTGCTAGCGTTTTTTCTACAAATCTTACGACCTCGTCTGTGGTGGCAAGGTTAGTACCGGAAGGTGTGTTGATATCAATCAACAATTGGGGCTTTTCAGATTTTGGAAAAACACTGATACCTATAACGGGTATAAGAGCTAGGCTTCCGGCAAAAATTAAAACTGCTATTAAAAGGGTGATAAGCGGATTTCCGAGTGACCAATGCAAAATTTTTCGGTAAGAACCTTCAATACCCTTCTTCATATACTGCAACACAATGTTTCCTTCTTCACTGCTATTTTTGGGCATCAGCATACTCGCTAAAAACGGCACTATCGTGATAGAAACAAAAAGCGATGCCAATACAGTGGCAATAACAGCCATGGGTAAACTTCTTATAAACTCACCCGAAGATTCTGGCAAAAACACCAGCGGTAAAAAGGCAAACAGAAGAGTGGCCGTGCAACCGACCACGGCCAGACCAATCTGCTTAGTCGCTAAAATGGCGGCGTCACGCCTACTATGACCTTCCCTTAAAAAACGTGCAATGTTTTCAACAACCACTATGGAATCGTCTACCACTAAACCCAAAGCGATCACTAGGCCTACGACGGATAATTGGTTTATTCCGAAACCCATCACATCTAATCCAGCCAAACCAATGGCTAAGGATAAAGGAATGGAAACCATTACGATTAATGCCGCCCTAAAACCTAATGGAATTAGCGTGATTAAAACCAATAAAATAGCGATTCCAAAATCACGAGCCAAACCCAATAAGCGTTTTGAAACAGAATCTGCTTGGTCGAAGCTTTTTTCAAAAGTATAATTGGAAGGAAGGCTCGCCTCAAACTGTTTAATAATCGGTGTCATTTCTTTCTTGACATCAAAAATATTAGTGTTGCTCTTTTGAGTTGCGGTTACAAAAACCGCCCTTTTCCCATTTAATCTGGTGTTATAGGTTTGCTCTTCATACCCAAATGATACTTCTGCAATGTTCTTTAAATAGGTTACTTGCGTTCCAGAGGTACTTACCACTGTATTTTCAATTTCTGCAAGAGACTGGTAAGAACCAGAGGTTTTCACATTTAACCTTCTGTTCCCAATCTCAATAGATCCTGCTGGTATATCTTTATTTTCCGCCTGAATTAATCCCATAACCCTATTTATGGGTATTTGGTATTGAGCCATTCTGTCCGTATTAAGGGAAACATTTACCTCCCTATTTGGGAATCCATGCACTTCCGCCCCTTTAATATCTTTAATCTTTTCTAAAGCCTCCTTAAGTTCTTCCGCCTTCCCTTTCATATCTGAGAACGGAGCCGTTTCAGACATGACGGCACATTGAATAATATTCACCGATTCTGGCGTATACTTAAACACATCAAGACTATAGATATCTTCTGGGAGCTTACTTCTTATGGCATTGAGTTCTCTAAGTGTTTCCCCGTACTTTTCGTCACCATCTACATGATGCATAAACTCTACCGTGATATTTGCCACACCATCTCCAGCCACTGAAAATATGTTCTTAATATCATCTAATCCGTTAAGACGTTCTTCTATTGGATCCACTATCAGTTTTTCCATGTCTTTAGGACTCGTTCCGGGGTAAATGACCACCACTGTGTTAAATGTAGCCTTAAGAACGGGGTCCTCGGCTTTGGGCATGGTCAATAAAGAACTAATACCTAAAGCCACTATCATCACAAAAATGATGATAGTAAACTGATAGTTTTTAACCGAAAATTCTGCTATTTTCATTTATCTGGCTTAAAGGTTTTTGACATTAACTTTTTGACCAGGGCTTAAGAAATTGGCACCAAGACTGACCACTTCGTCTGTAACAGTGAGGCCACTTAAAACCTCCACTGCGTCTGGAAATATGGAGCCTATCTTTATTTTACGTTTTTCTACTCCCGCTCCATTATATATAAAAACAGAAGCGTTTTCTCCCTCGGCTTCCAAAAGACATATAGCTGGAATTAAAAGGGCACTTTTTTCTCCTCTAGGAAAAACACTCGCTTTTGCCACGAATCCAGAAATCAATTTTTTACCGTTAGAATTAAGAGACAACTCCACTTCGTAGGTTCCAGTTGCAGGGTTTACAATTTGGGCAATCTCTGAAACTTTAGCTTTAAAAACTTCTCCAACATAAGCATCCAACCTAACCTCCGCGGCATCTCCTATTCTAACTTTCACGATATCCCTGTCCGATAAACCTACTTTTACGTTAAATGAAGAACCTCCCGTTCCTAAAATCAAAGCAGGAGCAAAAGGTGTAATCAACTCCCCTTGATCAGCAATTTTCATTAAGATATTCCCTGCTTGGGGTGCATAAATTTTCGATAACTTTTGATTGAAATTGGCAGACTGCATTGTTTCCTGTGCCAATTTATAAGCTGTGGTGGCATCTTCTAAGTTATTCGTCGTGGCTACCTCATCCTCTAGCATTTTCTTCACCCTTGACACATCCCTTTCCGCTTTTTGAAGTCCAAGTTTGGCTTGGTTAACAGAGGCGTCTATTTCCGACATATCTAACTCCGCCAGCAATTGCCCTGCTTTAACGTATTGCCCTTCTTTGACATACATTTTCTTTATCATACCCCCTGTCTTAAAAGCTAACTTCAATTCTGCTTTTGAGGACAAAACACCACTAGCCAAAATCTCCTGTTGAAATGTCTTTTGAAAAGGAAGTACGGTGCTGACAGATTCTAATTCTTCTTTTACAACCGTTTTAGAAGAATCTTCTTTGCCACCGCAAGACCATAAAATGGCTCCTAGGCTTAATAAGTAGACAATTTTATTCATTTTTATATCTTTAAATCTTTATCAAACTACTGTGCACTCACTTTGTCTAAGTGCGATTTTTGAAGCCAAATATTAAATTGTGCCAAAGAGCCTTGAAGCTCCGCCATCATTTTGTCGTTTTGAGCCTTTATAACCTCTATATATAGGGCGTCATTGTTTTTATACCTTTTCTGCACCATGTCTAAAAGTAAGCTTGTGTTTTGCTCACCAATCCTTGAAGATTCTAAGATCTTTAAAGATGCTTCATAATCAAAGTAGGCTTGGACCACCTGCATTTCAATCTGTTGCTTCGCTTCTTCTATTTTTGAATCTAAAATCTTGCTCTGAATTTCTGTTTGCTGAATCTTATATTTTTTCTCCTTACCATGGTATAAGTCCCATTTTAATCCGAGCTGCCCAATGGCAAATACCTGTTTGTTAAATGAATAACCATAACCCTGAAATCCCGTGCTACCGCCAAAATAGACGCTTGGCAATAGAGCATTCTTTTCTTGTAGTAGAAGCAGCGTGTTATTTGCATTTAGACCTGTTCTCAACTGATCAAATTCTGGTCTGCTGATTATGGCTGAAGCCACTAGCTGAGATAATTCTTGCACTATGGGTTCCGAAGAAAAGTTGGCGGTGTCTTTCTCCACCAGCTCATTATGACCTTTATTCAGCAGAAAATTAAAATACGCTTTCGCCTTTTTAACGTTCTTTTCTGCCTCTGCCTTTTGTCCATTTAACTTGCTAATTTCATACTTTGCCGAAAACAAAACATCTTTAAGGGCTAAGCCATTTGCAACTAGACGCTCATTAAATTCAAGGAATTCATTCAAAAACTGTCCTGATTGCCTATAAACCTTCAATGCTTCTAAACTTTGCAGGTATTGAAAATACGCCGCCTCAATATTATATTTCAATTCATAACTCAAAGCCCTTTTCTTAGCTTCTTGCGTTTGAACCAAGTCCTTTTGCAAGAGGATATTGTATTTTATGTCGGTATTGAACAGCGGTAATTCAAACGTAAACTTTGTCTCATGAAAATTATTTGGAGCGAAAAGAATCGTCTGATTTTCTAAGGTTGGAAAATCTTCTCCTTGCGTTAGTTGATTTAAAGTGCCATAAACGGGATTTAGTAAATCACCAATAGGAAACTCAATACTTCTACCTCCCGTGGCTACCGTATAGGTTGGATTAAAAGTAATCTTAGGGAAAATATTTGATCTGGCAATGTCAATAGCCTTGATCGATTTTTCAATTTCAAGGTTTTGCTGCTTTAAGGCAAAGTTTGATTCCAAACCCTCCTCTACGTAAGCTTTCAAAATGGGGCTTTGAGCTTGTAGCTTGAAAGATAAAATGGTCAATAGGGTAATAAGCCTTATCTTCATTGCTTTAAGACGGTTTTGATCAAATTAGAAGTAGATTTTGCAATCAGCTTCCCGGTACTTTCTGATGTGATTCTACATTCCAAGTGAGCCATTGTTCTACCAGATCTTATCACTTCAGCCGTGGCGATTAAAACTTCGTCAACATTAGCTGGTCTTAAAAAATCAACATTAAGGTTTGCTGCAACGTAAAAACCATCCTGACCAAGCGAATGAGTTGCCATTCCCATAATCTCATCCATAATTCCGGCCAATACCCCGCCATGCATTATACCTGCGGGATTTGTAAACTCCTCTCTCACTTTAAAGGAAGCTTTTAGAAAGCCCTCCTTTCCTTCCAATAATTTTCCATTTAACCATCTTCCGTAGGGAGATGGACTTGTGTCTTTGGCCTCTTGGCCAATTAATCCTTCAAAAACATTTACATTTTTCATTATAAACCTTATTTACCGATGACTCCTAGATGAGTGTATTTGAAACCCGATTCGTATTTTAATCCATAACCAAAAATCCTGTCCATGACAGCGTGTGAAAAAAGAATAACACCTGCCAAACAAATCCAGTTAATATGGAAGAGAAAGCCTATGATAAGCACCAAAACGCCTAAAGCTTTATGGTGAAAAAAGTTATAAGTCCATGCCCCTATTTTATGATTTACCACATAACCAATCATGCTTAAATCGGGCACCAGTATGAAGACCAAAAAATACCACCAGGCATAATCCAGCTGGTTAAACAAGAAAATACCCAAAGCCAACTGACCCATTTCTTCTAACCTCAAAAGCTCTTTCATATCCTATATCTGTGACTTACTTTTTTGACAACTTTAATGTTTCTAAAAATACTTCCAAAGATCTCATCATCCTTTGCAATGATGCCTCTTCATTATCTCCAAACATTTGTAACCTCTTTCTACCCTTAAGCGTCACTAAACCATGTACAAAACTCCAAATCATAAGGGATGCATCTTCTAGATCGTATTGGTTTAAATAACCTCCGGATTGACAATCAGAAACCAAATACTTTAAGAGCTCAAAAGCTTTCATTCCATCATCCCAAACGTCGTCACTACATTCCAAGCTCTCCATTGGAGCATCCATCACAAACATAAGATCATACATTTCGGGGTTTTCATAAGCAAACTTTATATATCGCTTACCCATATCATAAAGTCTTTCCATAGCATCCTCCTTTGGATTAGGATCCATAAGGGCTTCCATTAAACCTTTGAAAGCCATTTGGTGCAGGTTAAAAAGAAGGTCATTTTTGTCTTTAAAATATAAGTAGATAGTTCCTGGGCTGTATTCTATTAAATCTGCAATATTCCGAATGCTTGTCTTCTCAAAGCCCTTCTCTAGAAAAAGCTTTTTAGCCGCTTCTAGAATCTTAAGCTTCATTTCCTCCTTATCCCTTTCCTTTCTATCTGAAATACTCATTAAACAATGTACTTATTATTAACACTACAAATAAAATGAACACTGTTCAATATTTCAAAGAGAATTCTATTTTTATTACGAAAGCGTTTTTTTACAAGGAGACTTAAGCGGGCGTCATTAATTTCCTAGCTTTGCCTTTTATAAGAGATAAAATTTATGAAAACAGCAGTTTGGATATATTTGATTTGTGTTATTTCCTTATTGAGTTCTTGTCAGTCTACTGAAGAAAAAGACTTGAGCTCGTTAGAAATTGAGCGATTTGATAGAGAACTTATGTCTATGGATTCTAAAGAAGAGCTTCAAGACTTTCTCAATAAAAACCCTTGGTATTCTAAAAACCTTTATCGCGTTTTTCCAGATGATACCGCTTTTGTCAGTCATTTATATTACATCATTTCGCATCCAGGAACGCGTCAATTTTTTAATGAAGTAGACAGCACTTTTGGTGAATTAACGGATCTTAAAGGAGAGTTATCTGTTGCTTTCAACAATATAAAAGCAAGCTATCCATCGTTTGTCGCACCCAAAGTATATGCGACTTTTACAGGTTTAGAAAATGATATTTTTGTTTCAGATTCTATCGTAATAATATCACTTGAAGCGTTCGTTGGGCCTAAAGCGATGTATAGACCAGACCAGCCGGCTTATATTCTTAACAGATTTCAAAAACCTTATATCGCCCCTTCCATAGTTCGTTTATTGTCTCAATCTTTTATTAAATCTACGTCAGAAGGAGATATGCTTAATGACATGATCTTTTTTGGGAAATCTTTTGAATTCACCAAAACCATGTTACCAGTACTGCCGGATTCCCTAATTATAGGTATGCCAGACAGCTCTTTAGCCGGCAACTGGTATGCTCAGGATATCATTTGGGCCCACTTTATAGACAAAGGGCTGCTTCATGAGCAAAACCAAAAGGTAAAACAAAAGTATTTGAGCGAGAGACCAATAGTTCCAGAAATAGGTTCTAGCTGCCCAGGCAGAATAGCCCAATGGCTTGGTTGGAGAATCATTGACAAGTTTAGAACGGAAAACCCAAATGTTTCGTTTACAGAATTAATGAACAATACTGATGTTCAGGATATACTTCGAAAATCTAAGTATCGAGGAGCGGTAGAAGAGTAAAAAATGGCAAAGAAAATAGAAGAGGTAGACGCAACGGAGCCTTCAGAAAAGAAGAAAAAAATAAGTAAGGATGCTTTCAAAAAAGCTATAAAACTATTTCGGTTTATATTACCCTATAAGTGGACTTTTGCCCTTGGTTTAATATTCCTAGTCCTGTCCACATCCACTACCTTAACATTTCCCAGTTTAATAGGTGAGGTGACAAGGGTTATAGAAGGAAACTCCGACTATACTTTAAACCAAATTGTTTTGTTCTTCGGAGTTATACTTATTCTCCAAGGTGTATTTTCCTTTTTTCGCGTTTATTTCTTCGCCATTGTTAGTGAAAAAGTTTCCGCTGATGTGAGAACGACAGTTTTCAATAAGTTTATTACACTCCCGATCAACTTCTTTGAAAAAAACCGCGTTGGAGATTTAGTGAGTAGACTAACTTCAGATGTCTCCGCTTTTCAAAATGTGCTATCACTTACACTTGCAGAGTTTTTCAGACAAGTGGTAACACTCATTGTTGGTATTGGTATTATCCTTTACATTTCTTGGGAGTTAACACTATTTATGCTCCTTACTTTTCCTATTGTGGTTATTGCAGCTTTCTTTTTTGGAAAATACATTAGGGTTTTATCCAAGCAAGTTCAAGAGAAATTGGCGGAAGCCAATACGGTGGTAGAGGAGACGTTACAATCCATAACGGTAGTAAAAGGATTTACCAACGAAAAGTTAGAATCATCTAGATATAGCAATGCTATGACGGATGTGGTCAATTTGGCTTTAAAAGCAGCCACGCTCAGGGGTGGCTTTATAACATTCTTCATCGTTGGATTATTTGGAGGTATAATGTTGGTCGTTTGGTATGGCGGGGGTCTGGTACAAAAAGGAGAAATACAATTGGCAGACTTAATGTCTTTCCTTTTCTATACCGCATTTATTGGGGCTTCCATGAATGGCCTTGGTGATATATATGCCCAAATTCAAAGAAGTGTGGGGGCATCAGAAAGGATTCTAGAAATTTTAGAAGAAGACTCGGAGGTAGATTTAAATCAGATCAAAAAAACTGACAAAGTCAAAGGTCAAATTTCTTATCAGAATATCGACTTCTCCTACCCTACTCGTAAAGACCTCCCTGTTTTAGAAAATTTCTCACTCCATATTAATCCAGGAGAAAAAATAGCTTTGGTAGGTCAAAGTGGTGCTGGAAAATCCACGATTGTCCAGCTGCTTCTAAGGTTTTATGATTTAGAAAACGGTCAAATCACGATTGACGGTACAAATATTTCTAATATTGATGTCACTCAACTAAGACAAAACATGGCCATTGTTCCACAAGAAGTTATCTTGTTTGGAGGAACAATTGAGGAAAACATCCGATACGGAAAACTCGATGCCAGCGACGATGAACTTCTGGCTGCTGCTCAAAAGGCCAATGCCATGGAATTTATAGATCGATTTCCTGAAGGTTTAAAAACCATTGTTGGAGAGAGAGGCATAAAACTTTCTGGTGGTCAGCGTCAGCGAATAGCCATAGCAAGAGCTATTTTAAAAGATCCTGCAATACTCTTGCTGGACGAAGCCACAAGTGCATTGGACTCCGAGTCGGAAAGTTTGGTTCAGGATGCATTGGCTACCCTTATGCAAAACAGAACCACCATCATTATTGCCCATAGGTTAGGTACCATCAAAAACGTGGATCAGATTTACGTCATTCATCAGGGTGCTGTTGCAGAACAAGGCAAGCACGAAGAGCTCATTTTGAATCCTGATGGAATTTACTCAAATTTGGTTAAGCTTCAAATGGAGAATAACGCATTAGAAGTTTAAAACATCAATCTTTTCTATGGCAGACACTATATCATTAAAGTCGTTTAATTTAAGACACACAGAGTGCAGAGAAGAGGTTCTTAGAACTTTTGCTGAAAGCTTTGCGGCCTTATCACATAGCGACTTAGAAATGGCAGTAGAAGACAAATATGATCGTGTAACCATATACAGAACATTAAAAACATTTTTAGAAAAAGGTATCATTCATAAAATCCTAGATGCGGAAGGCGGCACTAAATATGCACTTTGTAAAACCGACTGTACCTCTGAGACGCATCAGCATGATCACGTGCATTTCAAATGCCGGAAATGTGGCGATACTACTTGTCTAGAAAGTACAAATATTCCAAGTATTACGCTGCCAATAGGCTATAAAAGAGAAGAAATAAACCTCCTGATAGAAGGGAGCTGTCCAAACTGTAAAAACTAATGCACCCGATAAAAGCAGAATTTGTTAAAAGTACACCTGTGGTAACGGGCTGTCCAAGTCCAAACTTCCCGGAGTACGCTTTCATAGGACGATCCAATGTCGGAAAGTCTTCGTTGATAAATATGTTGACAGGTCAAAAGAAACTGGCTAAAACGTCTTCAACACCCGGCAAAACTCAACTTATTAATCACTTTCTAATTGAAGACAGATGGTATTTGGTGGATCTTCCTGGATATGGTTTTGCTAAAGTGCCTATTAAAGAAAAAGCGAAATGGGAAAAAATGACTTGGGATTATCTTGAACAAAGAGAAAACCTACTTTATGTTTTTGTACTCATTGATTCCAGAATTCCTCCTCAGAAAATCGATTTGGAATTCGTTCATAGATTAGGGGAAAAGGGCATTCCATTAAAGCTTATTTTCACTAAATGGGATAAAGTAAAACCTTTAAAAGGTCAAAAAAATGTAAGTGATTTTAAAATGGCCCTAGCGGAAAGATGGTCTATTCTACCAGAACACTATATCACATCTTCTGAAAAAAGTTTAGGTCGATTAGAAATTCTTCAGTTAATTGATGAAATAAACGCATCTAATTAGTAAAATTTCTTAAAAAGGTGGGCTCTTATATTAAAATCTATTGACTAGGTATTATCTTTGAGCTGACCAAAAGTAATTTTGGTTTATATTTGACATCCTCTTCAAATTATAACTTAAGAAATTAATGGCAACAGAGTATCTTGGAATTGATATCGGCGGAACTAACGTCAAAATGGGCATAGTAGAAGCCAAAACTGGTAGCATAACTAACTTTTATAGTCACGACACGGGGAGCTGGAGAAAATCTGGGCATTTCGTCAAAAGTCTAGGTGATGCCATTTCGGTACAATTAAAAGAAAACCCTGAAGTTAACAAATGTGGCATTGGTGTTCCTGGCCTAATCACCAGAGATCGTCAAAGTCTTATTGAAATAACTGCTATTCCAGAAATAGATGGGATTTCTGTTATCCCTGACCTTAAAGAAAGGTTTCCTGGTAAAGACTTCTTTCTAGAAAATGATGCGAATGCAGCAGCTTTAGGAGAATATTACTTCGGAGAAGAAAAGCTTCCAGAAGACTATATCTTCGTCACTCTTGGTACGGGTGTTGGCGGAGCCGCTATCATTGATAAGCAAGTGTTTAAAGGTGGTGGGGGAAACGCCATGGAACCCGGACATATGCCTTCAAAAGGAAATAAAGTTCTAGAAAGAAACATTGGCAAGGTAGAGTTATTAAACTTAGCCACGAAAATGAGAGCCGACTGGACGGATAAGACCTCTTTGGTTGATAATGGCACTATATCTACTACTGGCTTGGTATCGGCCGCCAATGACGGAGATAAACTAGCTCTTAAAATCTTTGAAGAAGTTGGCACTCTTTTAGGAGATGGTCTCGTGTCTATGGTCAGGATTTTAGACATCAACACCATTCTAATAGGCGGTGGCTTATCTGCTTCTTTCGATTATATTTTACCTGCGGTCAATAAACAAATTGACTTTTGGCTGTCACCATATTATAAGAAAGGCTTAACCATTAAGCGAGCGACGCTTGCCAATGATGCCGGCCTTTTAGGTGCTGCTAGTCTTTGTTTTTAATAAGAATTATTGATTTAAAAGAGCTCTAGATAATAAAGGCTTCCCTGTATTTAGGGGAAGCACTTTTCCCGCATTCGCGTAGGAAAAACCTCTCCAAAACGTCTGATACTTTTGTGTTTCAATCATCTGGATGAAAAGCGTTTTGTCTTTCGTTTTCACTTTTCCTGTCTCCAAATATTTCTCTCCTAAAGCATTGGTATACATATTTCCAGTCAAAAACTTTACGCCCTCAGGAAAGTCTGATACAAAAACTAAAATTTCTGGCTTTTCATTATCGTAGAAATAGTTCCTCCTTCTCATCTCTTTATAAATGGCATCCTCCGTAGCAGACCACTCCGAACTTTCGAGATTAGTAAGTCCATCTGATACAAATGCGAAACTCTTTAAGCTCTCGGATTTAGGTACACTTTTATTCCCAAAAAGCGTATAATCTCGTTTGGAACAAGAAGAAAATATGACGATTACTGTCAGGAAAGCGAGTATTTTTATTGTATTCATTTCTAAGGCGTTGAACTACAAATTTCGCAATTATCACACCCTTTATTTAACTTTTCAAATATTTATTTTAACAATAGGAAGATTATTGGCTTTTATCCCCTATCCACAAATTTTATACTGCAAGAGGGAATAAATCAAATATTTCATACTTAGGTGCAACTCTAAATTCATATCTCACATCTAGCCACCAAACACTATTTATACAGATATGAAAAAGCTATTTAAAATTTTAACATTTATTTCGCTCTCTTTTCCTGCCTTGTCGCAGGATAATTATGAGCATTATGACAGCAGAAATTCTCAAAGAGATCATTATGGTAAGCATCATTATGATTCCGACAAAAAAAACCGATCTCCCAATATTTTTAATAAGAAAGATTTCGGGGTGATACTAGCCATAAACAGTTTTGATGCAGCCAAGGATATGCCCGATTTAAACACATGGCAATCTAGATACATCGCTCTACAGTGGAGAAGAAACACTAAGCTTATTACTGGAAGACAAGTAGACGTGGCACTAGGAACAGGCTTAGAGATAGCTTGGAATAATTTCATGATGCAAAACGACGAACAGTACTACGAAAATGGAGAAATTTCCGATTTTGAACTATTGGACTATTCTGTTGAAAAATCGAAACTTGTGGTTAACAATCTAAATATTCCCGTAATGCTACAGTTCGGGTTTAAGGAAAGTAACTTTCGTTTTGGTATAGGTGCATACGGCGGTGTACGAATTAATAGCTACCAAAAGTTCAAGGAGTTTGATGACACCAAATACCGTGAAAAAGGTGAATACAACTTAAGGAAATTTAACTATGGATTAATGGCAGAGGCTGGCAGAGGAGATTTCAGGATTTTCGCTAAATACGACATGCTCCCATTGTTTAACGACAATAATCCGATCAATGCCAATGTGATGAGTGTGGGAATAAGACTCTAAGTTTGAATTAATCCCCAATTGACTTTGTCAATTGGGGATTAAAATGCTATTCGATTTCAACAACCACCCCATCGGACATAGGATGTGAGACGCAGGTCAATACAAATCCCTCCTTAATTTCTGAATCTGTTAAGCCGTCATCCTCATCCATTTTCACTTTTCCAGAAGTACACTTCCCTAGACAGGCTGTACACATTCCAGCTTGACATGAATAAGGCAAATCAATGTCCAATTCTAACGCTGCCTCTAATATTGACTGATGAGGCTCTACTATAAAAGTATGCTCCACGCCATCATATTTTACCGTTATCTCTCTTTTCATTAACTCATCCTTGCTCGCTACTTCCGTAGATTCTTCTAGCATTGGAGCATGAAAGTTTTCTTTATAAATTCGCTCATCTGGCACATCAAACATCTTCAGTGAGCTGATGACCTCGTCCATCATCTCTAATGGACCACATAAAAAGAAGGATTCTTCTTTAAAATGAATATCCATAGCTTTTAACATCATCACAATATTAGGTCTAGAGATTCTACCCCGCTGACCTACCCAAGTATCGTCCGCTTGGCTTAGTATCAATGTGGTTTGAAACCGATCTTGATATTTTATTTCAAGATCCATAATGACCTTTCTAAAAATGATATTGTCCGACGATCTACTTCCATAAACAAGAGAAACCCTTGACTTTGGTTCTATCATCAACACAGATTTGGCAATAGATATAAGCGGTGTTATACCGCTTCCAGAACCAATTAAAACAATATGTCTTTCATTCTCCGCCGAAGGCTCAACCACAAAGTGACCCATAGGCTCCATGACCTCAATAAAGTCTCCAACCTTAACATTATTGCATAAATAGTTGGAAACCAGACCGCCTTCGACCTTTTTAACGGTAACGGCCACGGCCGTATCTGCATGAGGAGAAGAAGACATAGAATAACTCCTCCTTACTTTTTTTCCATCATCTGCTGGAACAATAACCGTTATAAATTGCCCCGCCTTATATTTCACTTGCTCCGAAAGAGGATGCCAAAATTCAATGGTGATGGAATCAAATGTCTCCTTTACGATGTTCTTAACCTGTAGAAAGTATGTTTTCATTTTCAATTTTAATCAGAGAATTTGGCAAAAATACGATTCTCATTTTCAAAACAAGAGAGAGAAGGTAATGATTTGGTAAACCATCAATAATTAAGAATTTAACAATTCTTCCATGTATTGAAACAATTGAATTAACTTACGCTTTTCCATAAACACTAAGCCAAATGGCAAGAAAGAAAAAGTCAGAAATTACAAAGCAAAAAGATGCCATTTTAGGATTAATGCATCAGCTAGGAGATAGACCTGCCACATATACAGATATATTTAATCATTTTGACGTCTATGACGATCAAGACAGAACCTTTTTAAAATTGTTCGTTGAAGAACTCATGGACGAAGGAAAAATTAGCCAGATAGGAAGAGGAAAATTTGTAATATCCAGCGGTAAACCAAAACATGAAGAAGAAATCATAGGCGTGCTAGACCATGTCAATCCGAAATTTGGTTTCGTGAGATATGACGATGGTGAAAAAGACATTTATATAGATGCTGATTACCTTAATGGTGCCATACATGGCGATACCGTTTCAGTCACTTTAACGGGTAAAGGCAGCAGAAGAGGAGGAAACCCTGAAGGAAAAGTACTTCAGGTAATTAAAAGAGGGAAAATTAATTTAGTAGGTAAAATAAAGGTTTACGCTAACTACGCTATTGTAAAACCCGACAATAAAAACTTCCATGAAGATATCTTTATAGCTAAAACCAATATTTTTCATGCCACCACGAACGATCTGGTGATTATAAAAATCATAGAATACCCCTCAAGTTCTCAACAAGCTACTGGACAAGTACTTGAAGTTTTAGGCCAATCGGGAGATAATGATGCAGAAATGCACGCCATCATGGCTGAATTTGGTTTGCCAATTCAATTTCCAGAAGAAGTTGAAACTTTAGCAGCAGCTATTCCAATAGAGATAGAGGAAGAAGAAATTAAAAAAAGAAGGGATATGAGAGACACCCTTACTTTTACCATAGATCCTCATGATGCCAAAGATTTTGACGATGCAATAAGCTATAAAAAACTCAGTGAAACCACATTTGAAGTCGGCATACACATTGCAGACGTTTCTCATTATGTAAGGCCCGGAAGTGTACTAGAAGAAGAAGCCTTTAAAAGAGCTACTTCTGTTTATCTGGTAGACAGGACTATTCCCATGCTTCCAGAAAAGCTTTCAAATAACCTTTGCTCTTTAAGACCCCATGAGGACAAATTGGTCTTTTCAGCTGTTTTCGAAATGGACTTAAACGGAAATGTCCAAAAGGAATGGTTTGGTAGATGTATTATTCATTCCGACAAACGCTATGCCTACGAACAGGCACAGGATGTCTTAGAGGCAGAGGATGGAATTCTTCCAGAGGGAAATACGCAAGAGCTTAAGGAATGCCTTATTCTCTTAAATAAAACCGCTAAAAATCTCAGGAAAGAACGTTTTAAGAAAGGGGCTTTCAATTTTGAAACTAACGAAGTAAAATTCCAATTAGACGAAGATGGCAAGCCGCTTGGCGTATACCATAAAGTAAGAAAAGATGCTCATAAGCTTATTGAAGAGTTTATGCTTTTGGCCAATAAGCGTGTAGCGGAGTTTGTTTATTGGGGCAAGTTTTCCGAGAAAGTCAGAGCTCTTGTTAAGAAAAACGAGGAGAAAACACCTACCATGGTTTATCGTGTGCATGAACCACCAAACCCAGACAAGGTAAACACCTTTGCTGCGTTTGTCGGTAAATTTGGTTTTAAGGTAAATGCCTCTTCTCAAGATGCTCTTTCCAACTCTTTGAATAACTTGATGGCAGAGATAGAGGGAACGCCCATGCAAAATGTGTTGGAATCTCTGGCGGTAAGAACTATGTCTAAAGCCAAATACTCCACTTCTCCTCAAGGGCACTTTGGATTGGCCTTTGAACATTACAGTCATTTCACCTCTCCTATTAGAAGGTATCCAGACGTCATGGCACACAGAATGCTCCAGCATTATCTAGACAAGGGAGAGAGCCTGAGCAAAGAAGATTTTGAAGAAAAATGTAAACACTCCTCCAATCAAGAAAAACTAGCTGCTGAGGCGGAAAGAGCCTCTATTAAATATAAGCAAGTAGAATATATGAGCCTTCAAGACCGAAGCGTGGTATATGACGGCGTGGTGACTGGGGTTACTGACTTTGGCATTTTTGTGGAAGTGGCAGAAACGGGTTGCGAAGGCATGGTAAGACTTGCCGATTTAAACGACGACTATTACGACTTTGACCCCGATAACTACAGAATAACGGGACAAAGAAATGGTAGAATAATTGGTTTTGGCGACGCTGTAAAAGTTGGCATCAAGGCCACTGACCTAGAAAAAAGAAGTATGGATCTCGACCTCATTGAAGCGGGAGGAAAATCATTTCTTAATACAGGAGGAGAAAGAAGCTTCTCAAAAGGAAGGTCATCAAGAAGTGGAAAGGGCCCTAAAAGCAGAAAAGTGGTACCACCGAATAAAAAAAACAGAAGAAAGAAACGCTAATTCTGCTTCTTTTTCGGCATCAAAAAGTCTAACCTGTCAATGAAAGATAAAATAGTACCCGCCATAGCAGTTGCCATTTTTAATACTTTTCACTTTCTGTCAAAAATAGTCGTAAAGTCTATTTTTGACAGTTTGATTATAGAAACGAAAGGTCACCAATCAATTCGTTAATTGATTGGAAGGAAAAATGTTCCCTTTATCTTACGGGAACAAAGATTGCAAATACTATCTGCTAGGGTTGGCTGTTGTACTAATTCACAGGCCGAACGATAGAATATGTCGCGTTTTAAAATAACTAAAGCCTCTTCACGCTATCGTGCTCAAAAGTCATTTTTCCAGTTTCTGAATATTCACGAATCACTATAGCCTCTGTTTTATCATAGCAGTCTTTTGGGTATTGCGTTTCCATTTTTCGGCGATTGCCCGATTCATAGTATTCCACCCATCTTCCTACTTTAACGCCATCATCAAATTCACCTTCTTCCGCGATAGTTCCATTTTCGTGAAAACGGTAATATTGCCCAGTTTTCTTTCCGTAAAGTAAAGGGCTAACTTCTTTTATCTTTTTCTGAGCATCGTCAAAATAGGTTATCTCAGAGTCTTTGTAAAATCCTCTATAATAATAAACTTTATCTAGAAGTATATAGTCCTTATCGTAAGTCTCCCATCTTCCATCGAGTGTTCCCAAATAATAAAACCCTTCTTTAATGAGGTTTTCTCCTACATATTCTCTGTAAGGACCGTGCATTAAATGGTTGGTTTTTCTGTCACGAGATATGGCTTCTACCACCCTCTTTGTTCTCTCGTCATACCAAAAGACTGATTTAGCATAAACGTCTGGCTGTTGAAATTCTTTGAGGGTGTAAAACTCAATATATTTCATTCTGCTACCCGAACCTCTTCTATAAATTTGTTTATCTACCGCAATCCCCTCATACTGCTTGCCATCAAAAACCTTCTCTTTGGCCGCAGCTATGGCTTTTTTGGTTTTTTTTGCTTTTTCTCTTGCTCCTTTAGCATAACCAGGAACCGTTTCTGTTACATATTTCTTTGCCTCTTCTACGGTACTTATTTTATTTCCTCCCGGTAAAGTGGCAGAAGCCGAGGGTAAGGTAACATCCACGGGCAAAGCGTCTTCTATCCTCTCCTCTAAGGTCATGCCTTTTCTCTCTGCCTTTCTTTCCGCCTTGGTTTTAGCCTTTGGGATAATATCTTGGGCTATAACACTAGAGCCAGATATTAAAAGAATATTAAGAAATAAGGTTTTAGGGCTTATTAGTTGCATATTTTTTTGAGCCAATTTCATTTATGAATCAAGCATCGTACTTTCGTGCCAAGCTAATGTTCAATTAGTATTCCAGAAACGTCAAAAGTAAAGAAAAATTGGAAAAATCAGCCAAAATCTATGTAGCCGGACATCGTGGTATGGTCGGGTCTGCTATAGTAAGAAAACTAAAAGAAGATGGATTTGACAATATTTTAGTCAGGACATCGAAAGAACTAGATTTAAGAAATCAGGTAGAAACCATTGCTTTTTTAGAAAGCGAAAAACCTGATTACATCTTCCTAGCAGCCGCTAAAGTAGGTGGAATTGTTGCAAACAATACCTACAGAGCAGATTTCCTATACGAAAACCTACAAATCCAAAACAACCTCATTCACGGTGCCTACCAAATAGGCGTTAAGAAATTGATGTTTTTAGGTTCTTCATGTATATATCCTAAATTGGCTCCTCAGCCGTTAAAAGAAGATTATCTTTTAACTGGCGTTCTAGAACCGACCAACGAGCCTTACGCTATAGCTAAAATTGCTGGAATCAAGATGTGTGAAGCTTACAGAGCACAATATGGCTGTAACTTTATCTCTGTTATGCCGACCAACCTGTATGGTCCAAACGACAACTACGATCTTCAAAATTCGCATGTTTTACCCGCCATGATTCGTAAGTTTCATGAGGCCAAAGTAAACGGAGCAGAAAGCGTAGAGCTATGGGGTACGGGAAATCCAATGAGAGAATTTCTTCATGCCAATGACCTCGCAGAGGCTTGCGTTTTTCTTATGGAGAATTATGATGGGGAAACTTTGGTTAATATTGGTACAGGCGTAGATGTGACTATTAAAGAATTGGCTGAAACCATTCAAAAGACCGTTGGCTTTGAGGGAAAAGTAAATTGGAATACTGATAAACCAGATGGCACGCCTAGAAAATTGATGGACGTATCTAAACTTCATAATATTGGGTGGAAACACAATATCGAACTAAAGGATGGTATTGAAATGGTTTACGAAGACTTTAAAAATAATTTTGTAAGAAAAATGTAACTCATTGAAGAAAGCATTTAAAAAATATCTAAGCATTCCTATGCTCACATCAGTGGTACTTATCATAGTACCACTGGTTGCTACTTCATTCCTAAGTTTATATTTTATTAAAAATGAGCAATACTTCTCCAGCATGAGTACTGCCCAATGGATTGCTTTTGCTCTTTTGGGTGTTTTTAGTCAGGCTATTGCCATTACACCTCCTACTTTTTGTGCACTTGTACTTGGATACTTTTGGGGTTGGAAAACACTTCCAATATTGTTTTTCATCAACCTACTTTCAATTTTTCTAATCAATCAAATCGTCAGGAAGTTAGATAAGCACCGATTTTCAAGCTTTATTGAAGCTAGTCCAAAGGCAAAAAAATTGATGGAAAGCATTAGAACGGATGAACTGAAGATTATCACGTTGACCAAGCTTTCGCCTGTTCTTCCATTTACATTCACCAATGTCGTTTTCACCTTATCCGGTGCCAAGCTCAAAAATATATTATTGGGCGGCTTCCTAGGAATGATTCCTAGAACACTCGTTTCCTTATGGACTGGTACACAGGCCAAGGAAATTCAAAGATTACTAAAGGAGCCCAATAATGGTAATTTCCAACAAATACTACTAATAGGCTTGATCTTAGTTTCGCTTGTTGGGCTTGTTTGGGTAATTAATAGGGCTGTAAAAAGGGTTTAAAGGTATTTTGAGAGAACATTTTTAGTTGCCTCTAAATAAGCCCTACCCCATTTTCTGTCTGGTTCCAAATGGTTTCCTTCTGCCCACTCATTCATGGCGTTAATAAAGACAAAATTTTCCTCAGGTGTAGGAGGCTCAAAACGCTGACATATCTCTTCTAACCAATATTCATAGAGGTCTGGCGTAGCATTATCAACCACCACGGCGTTTACTCTTTTACGAGCACAATTATCCCAACTTGGAAAAATGCATTGATAATGCTTTGTGTCAGGCGATTTCTTTGCCAGCATCCTTTTAATTATTGCTGCGTAGTCGTCCTTAAAATATGAATTTTCAAAACCTAGTTTCTTTTTGACTCTCTGGATTAAATTTGGCTGCGTATCCAAATTGTTCCAATCTGGCTGCCACTCTATCACTACATCAAAGCCTAGCTCTTCTGGGTTCGCAATAGCCCCTTCAAAAGTCTTAACTCCTCCTAAATAGATATCAGGAAAACCGTGTTTTTTAACCTCATCTCTCCAAATAGCTATACTCTCCTTCAAGTCAGGAATAATAGGCGTATTAAAAAACAAAAAGAATGGTTTCCCGTCTACCGTGATATATCGCTCATCTTTAAATGCTGTTTCACACAAGTGTTTTGCATGAGCTCTGTGGTCTTCAGGAGAATAGTCTTGTCTGATTAAAACTTCTTGATCCAAACCATCCCAACGTCTTGTCCAGTTCTCATTTGCCCAGCAAAGCATAAAAGGAAAGTCTGGCTTGCCCAGTCTTAGCATTTCATTAACTGGACTTTCCATAAGCTGATGTCCATTAAACCAATAATGATGGATGCAAAACCCAAAAATATCATGTTCCATGGCAATTTTCGCCTGCTCTTCTCTGCTTTGCTCTAACCTTAGATCATAAAAGCCTAAATCCGTAGGTAAATGAGGCTGATAGTGCCCTTTAAATCTTGGCGTTGCTTTGGTCGTATTTGTCCATTCTGTAAAACCCTTGCCCCACCAATTATCATTTTCTGGAAAAGGATGAAATTGAGGTAAGATGACTGCTAAAGCACGCAGTTTTTTATGATCCATAAAGTTTAATTCATTAATTTTTTAAAAGCGTCATAGATAAACGGTGGGGTAACCTGTTTAATGAATCTTTTTATTGGATTGGCTTCGTAACCAATTATATTTTTCTTTTCCTGGAATGCGATTTCCTGATCACCTGGCCTTTGAGTAAACTTCACGTGAAGCTTTTTATTTGGGTCTACCTCCTCTAACGGACGACCATTTGTAAAATAAAAGAAGGCCAAAGATTTTCGGCTCATGCCCTCAGGACACTTCACCTCATCTGGCACACCGTGCATATTAAAATCAGTAACATTAAATACCACTAATCTATTAAACAAAGGAGCTACTCTTTGTTCACATTTTGTCATTGCCGTATCCCAAAGCTCTAAGCCTCCGTTATACGCTTCTTTCCAGTCTTTATTGAGGTACAAAATGGCATTTACTCTTCTGTCTAAAGGCCAACGTACGTGCTTACTATAGTCTGCATGGATACCTAATTTACCCTTACCGTTGAGTTGATGAAGCCCACCACCATAGAAATAAGGGTCAGGTATTAAATTGTCAATTCCTGTTAATTTCTCTAGAAAAACCAAAAAAGGAGCTGAGTTAAATTGATATAGAATATGCTGGGTAAAGTCACCTAAACGACCTTCTCCATTAAGTTCTTGTTTTGTCTCATAATCACTTTTGTAATCATGCCATACTTTCTGTTCTGCTTTAGGAAACTCTTCCAAAATTTTATCCAGAGCCTCTGGATCCATAAAATTATCAATCACCACATGAGGGAATGGGCTGTTCAGCTTATACTGCTCTGTATACTTTTCGGCAAGAGCCGCTAACTTATTGTTATCAAAGTAAAGCTTCATTTCTTCTTTAGAAATTGTTAATTCAACGTTTTGCCAAAGGTAATTAATATTTAAATAATCTTGATGAGGAATTGCAGGCATTCCGCCCTTATTATTTCATAATAGGATTACTATCTCAAAATCAATCCGTCTTTCTAAATAAAATAAGTAGAATTTACCTTTCAATATTTTCACTCAAAGTCTTTAGTTTTATGCTATCCATTAATTGAAATCATATGAAAAACATCCTCATTGTCTGTCTTTTAATCACTTACAGTCCATTACTTGCTCAGAAAATACCTAAAGCCGAACGGGAGATAAAAGCCAACTTTTCAGAACAAGAACGTAACTGGTCAGGCCATGATTTAGCAGCATTTGTTAAAGCATATGAGAATACTGCAGAAATGATATCTAACCGAGGAAGAACGATAGGTGCAGATAACATCCTTAAGAATTATGAAAATAATTATACGGACGAAACCATGGGGCGACTGTATTTTGATGACTTAAGTATGAAAAAGTTGAGCTCGAAATACTATTACGTGGTGGGACGGTATAACCTTGAATATGAAGGAGAGCAAAAACTCCGTCAGGGCTACTTTTCCGTAATAATGGAGAAGATAAAAGGAGAATGGCTCATTATTAGTGACCACAGTTCATAAAAAACAAAAGCCCGAAATCGATTTGATTTCGGGCTTTTAATAGAAAAACATGTTCTTACTATTCCTTCAAGCTTTTCAAATAGCCTATGCTTAAAGGAATATTTTCTATTTCTTTCTCGCTTTCGTCTTCAATAAAATAATGCTTTATGCCTACCTCGTTTGCCAACTTTAATATTGCTGGCCAGTCTGCCTGACCAGTTCCAAGGACTACATCGTTCTCTGCAGGCGTTCCTCCAGAACCATCTCCTACTATCCCTTTCTTCAAGTCTTTAACATGCATTAGCTTCCAGCGGTTTCCGTATTTTTCTAGTAGCTGCTGAGGAGCCTCAGAGCCCCCTCCATGTATTGTCCAAAGCACATCCATTTCAAAAGAAACGTAATCTGGATTCGTGTTTTGAATGATATAATCCATCATTGTTCCTTCACCTTCAGGGTTTGGTTTAAACTCGTAACCGTGGTCATGGTAACAGAACGTCAAACCATTCTCTGCTAAAACTTTTCCTGCAGTATTAAAAACCTCCACTGCTTTTTTAGCGTCTTCGAAAGAAAAATTACTCCCATCATGAGGAATCCAAGCACACATTACAAATTTAGCTCCCAGTGCTTTTGCTCTGTCTGCAACCGCTTGAGGATTTTCTTGTAACTCTTCAAAACCTGAACCAGCGGACGGGATAGAAATCCCTCTTTCTTCGCACATAGCCTTAAAGTCTTCTGGAGAAACACCGTTAGGAGCACCGCCTTCTAGTTCTGTAAAGCCTAGTTCGGCTATCAAATCAAGGTTTTGTTCCAATGTTCTTGTAGTGTCCTTAAATTGATTTCTAAAAGTATACCCTTGAACACCAAACTCGCCCTTAAAAAGAGGGACACCTGTTTCTGTGGTATTATTCCCAGAAGAGCAGGCAAAAATTACGGCCGACAGGCCAATCATACATAAATACAAAACAGATTTTTTCATGTAACAGGGTTTTTGATTTAATACTTGATATTGTTTTTACAAATTTTTCTTGGTCAATTCATCCGCAGCAAAATTGGCGGCTCTTGCTGCAAAGGTCATATATGTTAAAGTAGGATTTTGTGTACTGGTGGATGTCATACAAGCACCATCCGTCACAAAAACATTCTTACAGCCATGCAATTGATGATTCTTATTTAGCATAGACGTTTTGGCATCTTTCCCCATTCTCACGCCACCCATTTCGTGTATATCCGAACCTGGAGCTGCGTGCGTATCTTTAACTTGAATATCTTCGAAACCTGCCTTTTCAAACATTTCAGCCATGGTGGTTTGAAAGTCTGCTACCATTTTATCGTCATTTTCTTGCCATTCACAAGAGAAAACAATTTGCGGAATACCATATTTATCTTTTAAAGTTTCATGCAGTCTAATATGGTTTTCTTCTACTGGTACTGTTTCACCCATCATCCAACCAGATAAACCCCAGCCACCAAGCTCTTGGCTCAGCAGGTTATCTCTTAACTCATCACCAATTCCGTCTTTAGAAGTATAAGAACCTCTTCCTCCACCTATACCCGTTGCATAGCCTCTCAGGAAATTTTCTTCGTGTTTACGAAGATTTCTAAACCTAGGAATATAAGAATGGCTAGGATGTGCTCCACTCGTTTTTTTGTCTTTAAATCCAGCATATTTAGCAGAGATGTTTCCTCGGTAATTATGCCATGCAATGTATTTTCCAAGCACCCCACTGTCGTTTCCTAAACCATTTTCGAAACGATTTGAAGTAGAATTTAATAATATAGCATTGGTGTTAATGGCGGAGCCATTGACAAAAATAACGTTAGCGTAAAATTCTACCATTTCATTGCTGGTAGCGTCTATCACTCTTACGCCAGTGGCTTTCTCTTTTTTATCGTCATAGATAATAGAATGCACTACCGAATAAGGTCTAAGTGTCATTTTACCTGTTTTTGCGGCCCAAGGAAGTGTACTGGAATTGCTACTAAAATATCCACCATAGTTACATCCTCTATTACACATTCTCTGGCTCATGCATTTTCCACGGCCTTGGTCGTAATGAATCTGCTGTGGGTCTGTTAAATGAGCACATCTTCCAAAAACTAAGAATCTGTCATTATAAACTTTTTCTATGGTTTCCTTGAAATGCTGCTCCACACAGTTTAGGTCCCAACCCGGCTGCACAATGCTATTTGGTAAAGCATCTATGTTATCATTAAAACCTGCTATTCCGGCAAACTTCTCCACATGCTCATACCATGGCAATAGGTCTTTATATCTAATGGGCCAATCTACCGCAAAATCGTCCCTAGCAGGGCCTTCAAAGTCAAAGTCAGACCATCTTTGGGTTTGGCGAGCCCATAGTAAAGACTTACCCCCTTCATGATATCCCCTAAACCAACGGAACGGTTTTTCTTGAACAATAGGCTGTTCGTTGTCTGGCAATGCCCAATGCAATGTTTCTGCACGCATGTATTTAGCCATTTCAAAACCTTTTTTTTCTTCCTGAGTAACACTACCTCTATATTCAAAATCCCAGGGAGCTTTAGAAGCAGTAGGATAATCTTCAATATGTTTTACACCTCTTCCTCTTTCCAAAACTAAAGTTTTCAATCCTCTATCACACAGCTCTTTCACCGCCCAGCCACCACTAGCACCCGAGCCAATCACGATAGCGTCGTACTTATGTTTTTTCTTTACTTCTAAATTTAAGTTTGCCATATATGTATTTCCTTCTAAGAATATTTTTCTTTAGTGAAATGATTAAGACTCCGAAACATCCACACATCCATCAAAATGACCTGGAGCCATTTCGTAGCCATAATGATTTACCATCACATATTCCGAGGTGGTATAACCTCTAATTGTTTCACTTTTCAAAGTATCATAAAACCATTCTTTTTCTTCATCGCTAGGTGCAGAAAACCCAATCAAAAGGCTTTCTCTCTGTTCTTGAGTACACACCGAAAAGTCCTTTTTATAAATACTTTTTGCTGTTGAGGACAGTAAGCCCAAACCTGCTTTTACTTTGGCTTGCTGGTCTTCATCATAACAATCTGCTATTAACTTATCTAAAAACTTATCTACGCCTAAGCCCAAAGCACCTGGTTCCGTTTTACCTTCAGGAATAAACGTAGCCGCTACATAGGAAAGCGTTGAAGACTCTGTCTTATTAAAAATGCTGAATGACGAAATACTGGAGCTATCCCAAGCATTCGCCCAAGAAGGTAAAACAACAGCCGCACCGGCACCTAAAGCTATTTTTTTTAATAGTTCTCGTCTTTGCATAATATTTAATCTCTGATTTAAAAAATCAATTTAATACTTAATATTCCATAATATTATATCCCAACTTTATACTAGATAAAAAGTCAGTGTATAAAGACCAAAACATACAGGAAAGATACTCTGGCTCATTATTCTCCCTTTTTCTTATAAATATTTTTCTTTGCCAAATCACTCTCAAACAGCGTGTACTTGTCGTTATAGAATTTTATAAAATCTGGGGCACTTACATGTCCTGGCACTGGAGCATAATAATGCGTTTCACTTCTCGTATCATTTCTCCAAACAAGTACATATGACAGACGCATTTTTTTTGTTTTCATCACTTTCAACAATGTCTCTGTCCACCATGTTTCATTAGGAATAGACTCCAAACCAGTCTCTGTAAAAGCAGCTAGCTTCTTATGTTCCCTCGCATAATCAGAAACAATTCTCAGTTTGTGGGTTGCTGCCTCCAGGTCATATCGGTTTCTTCCCATGTCGGCATAATTATCCATTCCTACCAAATCTACCCATTCGTCTCCTGGATACCTTTCAAGATACTCCGCCTCGGTATTAAAGTTATTGTCTGGAGAAAAGGCCCAAATAAAATTATGGACATTTTTTTCATCTCTCAAGTATGAAGCCGTAAATTTCCAAAGTGTCTTGTATTCCTCTACAGTACAGTGTGGTGCCCCCCACCAAAACCAGCCGCCATCAAACTCATGATAAGGTCGGAAAATCATAGGAACAAGTTCACCATTAACACCCCTGCACGCATTAGCCCACTCCGCCACGTCATCCAAAATCTCCTTGTATTTTTCATGACCATCTCCGCCAGGAATAATCCTTGGCACCACTTTGATAGAGTCTGAGCCAGCCCAGTAAAAACCTCCTTTTCCCATTGGATTATAAAAATGCCACGCCACCGTAATTACACCTCCACGGTTATACGCATCTTCCACCACTTTTTTAAGTTGTACTTTATACTCCTCAGAGTTGGGTCCAGTAAATCCACTAAAGTCTACGCCAATCATACCGGGATGAGTACCGACAACAGATTTAACATCAGAACGGTCTTCTTCATTCCGCCACCCTCTGCCATATTCAGTGGCGTGCTGATGACCAAAAATCGTTTTTCTTTTCTGAATTTTCTTCATTGCTCTAAAGAGGTTTACAGTTTCTCTTGTAGCATTTTTATCCATTAATTGACCAAAGGCACTTGCGTTAATTGCTATAAGTAAAGCCAACAACACGGTTTGTTTTTGTCTCATTCTTTTTAGGAAGAAGGGGTTGAATCTATAATAGTTTCAAGTTAAACCATATAGAACTATCTTTAAAACTCAGATGTCAAGAATTATATCAGATGGTAGTACTAGAACAAGTTTTGGATAAATATGATGTAAATGGGGAAAAAACTGGTTGGACTTTTTTGACAGTTCCTTCATCTGTGGCACATAAAATTAAGCCTAATACCAAGAAATCTTTCAGAATTAAAGGCCTGCTTGATAAAATGCCCATCAAACAACTCGCATTAATTCCGATTGGTGATGGCAACTTTATTTTACCTGTTAATGCTGTGCTTAGAAAAGGGATAAAAAAAGAAGTCGGTTGTACCGTTCTTATGAGCTTAGAGGAAGACAAAAGTGAGTTTGAGTTTTCCCCCGACTTCTTAGCTTGTTTAGAAGATGCACCTAATGCCATGGAACATTTTAAGACATTGACCCCTGGTCATCAACGTTATTTTTCTAAATGGATAGAGTCGGCAAAAACCATTGAAACAAAAAGTAAACGAATTTCAAACAGCATTTTTGGTCTTTCTAATGCTATGGGATATCCAGAAATGATCAGGCATTTTAAAGGCAAATAGATATTTCACTTCCCGATATATTCCGTTTTTTCCAATCTATAATATTTATCCAAGTCACCTTGAATTACATCATAAACCCTTTTTTTTAGGCTTTCCCTATCTTTTGCCGTTAGGCCAATAGTGTATATGGGTTCGTTAATAATTACTTTAGGCAAACCCCATTTAAACAGGTTTGCTGAATTTATCGCATAATTATTTAGATAGGTAATGGGCACTATCGGAACTTGGTTTTCTATGGCCATAATAAAAGGGCCATCCTTAAATGGTTGTTTCATTTTTGGAATTTCGCTAGACAATATTCCTCCCTCCGGCATAATAAATACACTTCTACCATTTTTAAGTGCATTAATACCCCTACGCATTGTTTTAGTTCTACTGTTTTTGTCGCTTCTATTTACCGCAATGTGAAGTTTATCGAACATATAGCCGAACAGGGGAACTTTAGCGACCGAGCTCTTACCTACATATGCGAAATAATTATATACAATATTCATTCCTGCCGCCACGTCTAGGTAGGCAAAATGGTTAGCCACAAAGACATATGCTTTCTTCTTGTCTGGCCTAAATTTCCATTCTTTTTTAATCCACAAACCTGTAAGAAAAAAGAAAATCTGTGACCAAAATCGAATAATTCTATGACCAAACCTATGCCATTTATTACGCTGAATACATATAAAAATAAATGGATACAGTAAGATGAACGGTACTACAAATACCATTACACACCAGAAAGTATATAAAACACTAAAAAGCTTTTTCATTTACATGAATTAAGCTTTGTTCTCTGTTATGTGCTTAATCAGTTCTACAGGTTTTACAGCTGAATTTCTCATTTTGATATTTAACATTTCTACCAAAAATGAGAACGCCATAGCAAAATAAACATAGCCTTTAGGAACCGTAAAATGGAATGCCTCTGCAATTAACAAGGTACCAATCATGACCAAGAAAGACAAAGCTAGCATCTTGATGCTAGGGTGAGCCTCTACAAAATCACCAACAGGTTTAGCGAACAGTAACATACCAATCGTAGAAAGAATGATTGCCACAGCCATTACTGGTATGATATCCGTCATTCCGACCGCAGTAATAATAGAATCTACAGAGAAAATAATATTGACAACAGTTATATCTAAAATAGCTCTAGTCAATGACGAAGCGATGGCCTTTTTACCAAAATCATCTTCTTCTCCTTCCAATTTATGGTGTATTTCGGAAGTGGCTTTATAAAGCAAGAATAAACCACCACCTAACAAAATCAACCCTTTACCACTCATTCCAATATCAAAAGGTAAACCCAAATCTTGGAGGTTAAAAAGGTCTTTTTCTAAACCTAAAATCCATCCAAGAACGAAAAGTAAACCTACTCTTATTACCATAGCAGAAACAAGACCTATGTTTCTTGCCTTTTTCTGATCTTTCTGTGGCAGTTTTCCAGAAATTATGGAGATAAAAATTATATTATCTACTCCTAAAACCATTTCTAAAAGTGTAAGCGTAAGAACGCTAGTAAGGGCAGCGGTGGTCAGTAGTTGTTCCATTAATTAAAATTATACGTCTTTCTTTTTTTTGCGATGTAAGATAATACTATTTAGAAAAATCCTGAGCCAAATATTTCATTTCTTCTTCCGTCAAGTGCTTTGACGCAATGACTACTCTGTATTTGAAAGTAATTTTTTGGCCAACTTCCAATATTATGTCCGAGTTATCACGTCCTTTCGTGAAAACCTTTGACCCAATATTATTCACTGCAAACAAACCATAAGCTCTTGAATGCCAGTGAGACGGAAAATTAGAATTTTTAGGATGATCAAAAATGGCGACGGAGATTTCCTCCTTATTGATTTCACCTGTAAGGTTCATCCATGCCGAACGATTTCCCCAAACATTTTTCTCACCTTTTAAGCCCATGTCATTATTATATTCTCCTGTAGCCACGTAAGACATTTTAGGATCCGGCTCTTCTAATTCCTTTGCCAGCCTTATGGCAAACATTCCTTCCTTATTATCTGCAATGGTTACAGGAACTACTGCTTTAAGGGTTGTGGTTCTGTCAATAATTCTAATCTCTTTATTTCCAGAAAAAACATATTTGCTAGTCTCCTCTAAAAGGTGCTTACCTTCAAAATCCTTCCAAACCGCCGATGCAATGAGCTCTCCAGTTTTTTTTCCGTTATTGAGCTTTTCAATTCCCTTATGAACTATGGTTCCATATTTATTATTACCGCCTATTCTTTCATTCGAATTATTCCAAAAATCGTTCCCATTCACATCTCCATTATTCAGCCAAATACCTACATGATGTGGATGGTCATGCCTTTCTCCATCTCTTGGGTCAAATGGCCAGCCTCTTGATATGGCATTTCCTTCTGGCGACAAAACGGGATACAAAACCGGCTTCTTTAATAGACTTTGGTCTGGATAAAAATAGGCGGTAAAAAGACTTCCGCCTACATACACTTCTACCTTATGCTGATCAGGCAGCTCCTTAAAAGATATAGGAAAGGATTGGCTATATCCCAAAAAAGGTAAGAGCAGGAGTATGTATAATGTTTTCATATCAATAAGGTTTTACCAAAAATAAAAAATCCCTTTTCACTGTTAAGCAAAAAGGGATTTAAAATTTAGTTGTTACACCCTATAAATGAGGATTAACCGCCTTTTTTAGTTCTGGAAGCATCATGGCTCCCGACTTTCTAAAAAGCTGTTTACTATTTTTAAAAACCATGATGGTAGGAACTCCTGTTATTTTATATTTTCTCTGGAGTGCCGTATTTTTATCAATGTCAATTTTTACAATTCTTACTTTATCCCCCATCTCATCTGCCAACTGTTGTAAAGCCGGAGACATGGCTTTACATGGGCCACACCAAGTAGCAAAAAAATCTATCAATACTGGTGTTTCACTTTTTATTAATTCTTCAAATGTGCCTGTCATAATACGCGTTCTTTTATGTTGATGATTGTGACTATAAACTCTTTGATATATTAACGTTCTCCTCTTTTTTCTGGTTCAAATTTTATCATCATCATTAACCAGATAGATCTAGAATATCTGAATAAAATAGGAACCAACATTACCGTTATTAAAACATAACTACCGATATAAATTCTCCAGTCCAATTTATCTTCAAAAACGGTATACCACAAAACAGTAGCAATAATAAAAAAGCCAATATTTAGCATATAACTCACATACATGGCTCCATAAAAGAAGCCAGCTTCCTTCTCATAACGCAGCCCACAATTAGAACAGTTTTTGTGCATCACCATCATTTTCCCCTTTTCATAGGGATTCTGAGCTTCATATAAATTTCCTTTCTCACATCTAGGACATTTTAGAAAAACTGCCCCTTTCAAATTTCCCATGGCTATTTTAGTATTTAAATTGAGCACAAAGATACCGAATATAATTCTGCTAATTGGTAACAAAAGGCACTTGTGAAACTTGAAATTAACTTAAAAACCATATAAAAGCCCAAATGGCTCAAAAGGGTCTCGTGAACCAAAAACGACATGCTTTGAACGCCATACGTTAGTAATGTGCCTTTAAAAACTGCCACCTTTGTGATGTTGGTTGGTGATTTAGATCAGAATGATCGATAAGCACTGTTTAGAAATTGACAACAAAACCATAATAAAAATAATTTAAGATGTCTAAAACATTATTTGACAAGGTGTGGGATGCTCACGTAGTAAGAAGCATTGAAGATGGCCCAGATGTATTTTTCATTGATCGTCATTTTATCCATGAAGTTACCAGTCCTGTTGCCTTTCTAGGATTAGAAAGCAGAGGAGTCGGCGTAATTTTCCCTGAAAGAACATTTGCTACGGCAGATCATAACACACCTACAATTAATCAGCATCTGCCTGTTGAAGATCCGCTCTCTGCTAATCAGTTAAGAGCATTAGAAGGAAACTCTGCCAAATATGGTATTTCTCACTGGGGTCTTGGTCATCAAAAAAATGGTATTGTTCACGTAGTAGGTCCAGAAAACGGCATCACGCTACCAGGGATGACCATCGTTTGTGGAGATTCTCATACTTCAACACATGGTGCTTTCGGTGCCATCGCTTTTGGTATTGGTACTTCTGAAGTAGAAATGGTACTTTCTTCACAATGTATCATGCAGCCTAAACCTAAGAAAATGAAAATTACCGTTAACGGTAAATTAGGTAAAGCTGTAACACCTAAAGATGTTGTCCTTTACATTATCGCTCAAATCTCAGCTGCAGGTGCAACAGGATATTTTGTAGAATATGCGGGTGATGTATTTGAAAACATGAGCATGGAAGGTCGTATGACGGTTTGTAACATGACCATTGAAATGGGTGCCCGTGGAGGAATGATAGCTCCAGACGAAACTACTTTTGCTTATTTGAAAGGCAGAGAAATGTCTCCTAAAGGAGAAGATTGGGAAAAACTATTGAAGTATTGGGCTACGTTGAAAACGGATGACGACGCCGTTTTTGATAAAGAGTTAACTTATACAGCAGAAGAAATTGAGCCACAAATTACTTACGGTACTAACCCTGGCTTAGGAACTGGAATTTCTAGTACTATTCCTAAATCTAGCGAAGTCATTGACGGCGAAGCGAGTTATAAAAAGTCGTTGAACTATATGGGATTTGCTGAAGGCGAAAGCATGATAGGCAAAGAGGTAGATTACGTATTTATTGGCAGCTGTACCAATGGCCGAATTGAAGACTTTAGAGCTTTTGCTTCTATCGTTAAAGGAAGAAAGAAAGCTGATAATGTAACGGCATGGCTAGTTCCTGGTTCTCATATCGTAGAGGCTCAAATTAAAGAAGAAGGTCTTTTAGACATTTTCACTGAGGCGGGTTTTGTATTACGTCAGCCTGGATGTTCTGCTTGTTTAGCAATGAATGACGATAAAGTTCCTGCAGGTAAACTTGCGGTTTCTACATCAAACAGAAACTTCGAAGGCCGTCAAGGACCAAACTCTAGAACACTATTAGCTTCTCCATTAGTGGCAGCAGCAGCAGCGGTTACTGGTAAAGTGAGTGACCCTCGTGGGTTTATGGATTAAGATTTTTATTGCTTTTGGTCTTTTGCTTTTAGCAATTGGCTGTAAGCTTGAAATAATGAGAGACTATAAAAAACTTGATTTCTGGGAAAACTCCTACAAACTAACTTTGAAAGTTTATGAGCTTACAAAAAACTTTCCGAAGGTAGAATTGTACGGGATTGTCTCACAAATGGGACGAGCGGCTTCTTCAATACCTGCAAATATTGCGGAAGGTGCTTCTAAATCAAGAGAAATGGACTTCGGTCAATTTCGTCAAATAGCTTTTGGTTCTTCATCAGAATTAGAAGTGATCCTTTCTTTATCCAAAGATTTGGGATATTTGGACGAGATTCAAATAGTTTCTAAAAAACTTATTCCTGTTAAAAGGCAGCTCTATAATTTAATAAAAACTTTAAACAAATAAGCTGATAGCAAAGGGCTAAAGGCTAAAGTCAATTATGGCATACGATAAATTTACAGTATTAAATTGCACTTGTGTACCGCTTCCATTAGAGAATGTGGATACCGACCAAATTATTCCAGCCCGTTTCTTAAAAGCAACTAAAAGAGAGGCTTTTGGAGACAATCTTTTTAGAGATTGGAGATATAATAATGACGATACGCCTAAGGCAGATTTCGTATTAAACAATCCTACTTACGACGGAAAAATACTGGTTGCGGGTAGAAACTTTGGTTCTGGTTCTAGTAGAGAGCACGCGGCTTGGGCCATTTATGATTATGGTTTCAGATGTGTTATCTCTAGTTTCTTTGCTGATATTTTCAAAGGAAACTCATTGAACATTGGTATTCTTCCCGTGACCGTTAGTCCAGAATTTTTGGATAAAATATTCAAAGACATTGAGAAAGATCCAAATGCCAAAGTTGAAGTTAACCTTCCTAGCCAAACGGTAACGATAGTTTCTACAGGCGAAAGTGAGCGTTTCGAAATCAATGGCTATAAGAAAAACAATATGGTCAACGGATTTGATGACATTGACTATCTCCAGTCTATGAAATCAGAAATTGCTGATTTTGAAATCGCTCGCCCTTTCTAATTAAAATAAACCCCTAAATCCTCCTCCTTAAATACATTTTTTGGAGGAGGAATATGTATGAAACGCCATATTGAAATAATGGATACCACCCTTCGGGATGGTGAACAAACCAGCGGAGTATCTTTTTCGGCATCTGAAAAACTAACAATGGCACAACTTTTACTTGAAGAAGTAAAAGTGGATAGAATTGAAGTGGCTTCAGCACGTGTTTCGGAAGGTGAGCTTACAGCAGTAAAAAAAATTACAACCTGGGCTGCCGAAAAAGGTTTTCTGGATAAGATTGAGGTACTAACCTTTGTGGATGGTGATGCTTCTTTAGATTGGATGCAACAGGCTGGAGCCAAGGTTATGAACCTTCTTACCAAAGGTTCTTTAAATCATCTTACGCATCAGCTTAAAAAAACGCCTGAACAGCACTTCCGTGAAATTGAAATTCTAGTTAACAAAGCTGTCGCCAATGGCATCAGTGTCAACGTTTATTTGGAAGATTGGAGCAACGGAATGCGTCATTCGAAAGAATATGTTTTCCAACATGTAGAAAACCTTATCAAGCTCCCAATAAAACGAATTTTGCTGCCGGATACCCTAGGTATTTTAACACCAAACGAGTCTTATGTTTTTGTAAAAGCTCTGGTAGACAGATATCCTGGTCAACATTTCGATTTTCATGCTCATAACGACTACGATCTTAGCGTGGCCAATGTGATGGAAGGCTTAAGAGGTGGTGCTCACGGCTTACATGTGACCGTTAATGGACTTGGAGAAAGAGCCGGAAATGCCCCTTTAGCCAGTACAGTAGCTGTTTTAAGAGATTTTGTTCCAGAAGTAAGCATCAATGTAGACGACAAATCACTCTATAGAATTAGTGGTTTAGTGGAAGGCTTCTCTGGAATGAGAATTCCGGCTAACCAACCGATTGTGGGTGACAGCGTTTTCACGCAAACGGCCGGTATTCATGCCGATGGTGATAAGAAAAACAACCTTTACGTTAGCGATTTAGAGCCTGGAAGGTTTGGAAGAAGAACACTTTACGCTTTAGGAAAGTCTTCTGGGAAGGCAAACATTGAGAAAAACCTTCAAATGTTAGGTATCTCCTTACCTGATGAAGATTTAAAGAAAGTCACCAAGAGAATTATTGAACTGGGCGACAAAAAGCAATCCGTAACCCGTGAAGATCTTCCATTCATTATTGCTGATGTTTTAGACCGTGAGCCTGAAGAAAAAAAGGTAGAGTTAATTAACTATGTGCTCACTCACTCTAGAAACCTAAGACCTTCTGCCACACTTCAAATCAAAATTGAATGTGAGGTTTATGAGGAAAACGCTCAAGGCGATGGACAGTACGATGCCTTTATGAATGCATTGAAAAAGATATTCAAACAAAAGGAAATGGACTTTCCAATTTTAGCAGATTACGCCGTGCGAATTCCGCCGGGAGGAAATACGGACGCACTTTGCGAAACCATTATTACTTGGAAGGTTGGAAATAAAGAAATGAAAACAAGGGGTCTTGATTCTGACCAAACCGTATCAGCGATTGAGGCAACCGTTAAGATGTTGAATTTGATATAAATTAGCTTTTAGCCATTTGCGGTTAGCTATTAGCTCAAAAATATTCCGCAACAAAAACTTACAATTTCAAAAAAACGCTATAGGCCCAAAGCCAATAGCTAACAGCTCAAAACAAATGAACTTAAACATAGCAGTATTAGCCGGTGACGGCATTGGACCAGAGGTGGTAGCACAAGCACAGAAAGTGTCTGATGCGATAGCAAAAAAATATGGTCATACCATCAATTGGACGCCAGCCATAACAGGTGCTGCGGCCATTGACGCCGTAGGCGAGCCATATCCAGACTCCACACATGAGATTTGCATGAATTCTGATGCTGTTTTATTTGGTGCCATTGGTCTTCCAAGGTTTGATAATGACCCTTCTAATCCAGTTAGGCCAGAGCAGGGTCTTTTGGCCATGCGTAAGAAATTAGGTCTTTACGCTAATATTCGTCCTACTTTGGTTTTTCCATCGCTTCTTCATAAGTCTCCATTGAGACCTGAATTGATAGAAAACGCCGATTTCGTATGCATTCGTGAGTTAACGGGTGGAATTTACTTTGGTGACAAAGGAAGAAACGAAGCTAGAGATAGAGCTTGGGATGTTTGTGAATACACAAAACCTGAGGTAGAAAGAATTATTCGTTTGGCTTATACCTATGCCATGGCCAGAAAGAAGAAGTTGACGATTGTGGATAAAGCTAACGTTTTAGAAACATCTAGGCTTTGGAGAGAAGTGGGTCAATCTTTAGAAAAAGAGTATCCAGAGGTTAAAACGGAGTATCTTTTAGTAGATGCCGCCGCTATGCGTATTATCCAATGGCCAGAAGGTTTTGACGTGATGGTGACTGAAAATATGTTTGGTGATATATTGACCGATGAGGCGTCTGTAATCTCTGGTTCTATGGGATTAATGCCTTCAGCATCAATTGGCCTTCATACGTCCGTTTTTGAGCCGATACACGGGTCTTATCCACAAGCGACGGGTCTAAACATAGCAAACCCAATTGGAACCGTTTTATCGGCTGCTATGATGTTTGAATACGCTTTCAAACTAATGGATGAAGCTCAGGAAATTAAAGATGTGGTGAATAAGTCTTTGGCAGAAGGAATAGTAACCGAAGATATCGCTGGAAAAGATAAGGCCTACGGTACATCTGAAGTAGGTGACTGGTTAGCTGCTCAGATTAAGTAGACTTCGAGTGCCTCAGTCTACAGAATAGGTGTTGGTGGCTGAAGGACTCGAAACCACTACACAACTAAATTTATTAGAACTGGTACTTTAAAAACATTATCCTAACCTATAAACTAGAAAAGCCCTAATCGAGAGATTGGGGTTTTTGCTTTTTACATGTCTCTGTTAAATAATCTACCCAACTTTTAACGGTTTCAGTATTGGGATGTGAAATTCCCAAATGTTCATTGAAGATTTGGTATGCTTTCAGGCACCATTTCAAGCCTTCGCAGGGCTTATTCATAGCCCCACCAAGCAATGTTCCATAATTATGATAACTAATCGCGGTCGTAGGATGCTTTTCTCCGTAGTTCGTCTCATCTGATTTCAGGGCTTTTTCTAATAATAATTTCGCCCCTTGATAATCTCCAAGATCCTGAAGTACTAAGGCTAAATTTGATAGCGTTCTTGCAGTATTTGGATGCTTCTCGCCAAATGTCACCTTATTAGAACTTAGGGCTTTTTCTAAAAACTCTTTCGCTCCTAAATAATCTTTAAGGTACCAAAGTGCCATGGCCAAATTTAACTGTGCTCTTGCTGTATTAGGATGCGTTTCACCAAAATTTGCCTTATTAGATCTTAGGGCTTTTAGAAAAAACCCTTTCGCTCCTAAATAGTCACCAAGATCTTGAAACACCATAGCCAAATTTGAATAACGAACCGCCATTGTAGGATGAGTTTCACCAAAGTTTGCCCTATCAGAGATCAAAACCTTTTCTAATAAGCTCTTCGCTACTAAGTAATCACCAAGGTCTTTAAGAACCAAGGCTAAATTTGAATAACGACCTACTGTTATTGGATGCGTTTCACAAAAGTTTATCTTATCTGCATTTAAAGCTTTTTCTAATAGGGTTTTCGCCCCCTTATAATCACCAAAGTCCTGAAGAACTAATGCTAAATTTGATTGTGTCCTTGATGTATCTGAATGCGTTTCACCAAAATTTGCTAAGTCAGAATTTAGGGCTTTTTCTAATAAACTCTTCGCTCCCGCAAAGTCGCCAAGATCTTGAAGTACTATGGCTAAATTTGAATAACGAACGGCCGTTCTTGGATGCGTTTCGCCAAAATTTGCCTCATCAGATTCTAGAGCTTTTTTTAATAAGGTCTTTGCTCCTGAATAATATCCAAGAGCCTGAAGCACTAAGGCCAAATTATTGGCTAATTCAGAAATTTTTTCATGAAGATTATCAGTTTCTCTACTATCATAAATAAACTTGCCGTATTCTATCCATTGAAATTTATCTACCGGATTATCCTTTGTTTGGTCAATCTTTAGTTTTTGGCTAAATGTTGCTACTAATTCTTTTGTATTTATTTCGTTGGGGTTTTCTTGATATTTCACTAGCGTTTGCACCATCCGGTGCATGGAAAATTTCGAACCTTTCTTCTCAATCCAGCCTTTCTTATGTAAAGTTCTTAATACTTCTCCAAAAGCCTTTTTTTCTTCCTGTAACCATTCGGCTAGATCTACGTATTCGTGTTCAAAAGGTGGTAAAATAGCAAACTGTAGCAAGGCCCATATTTCGTATTTTTCTAATTTGGCTAGTGTAAAACTTTGAATTAAGTGTCCATAAACGGCTACATCTTCTTTACTATGGTTAGTAAATACTTCCTCTTGAAGCTCCTCTGCATCAAGTTGGTTGGTTTTTAAATAATCCGATAAATCCGATAGCCTTTCTAAGTCCAGGGATTCTTCCAATGTTTTTACCAGTAATTCGATGCTTAACGCATGATAATCTAATAGTTCACAGAAGGTTTCAATCTCATTCTCCGTAGGAGTAGTTTTAAATAAGTGTTTTTTTATCAGGGATTTTGCCTCATTTGGGTTTAGTTTTCCTACTACTTTTTCCGTAAACCCTAGTCCTATTTTCTCTCTAGAAGTTAATAATAAACGATAGTCTGCAGGTAAATTATTTTTGAAATTATTTAGACTTTCATCCACATTATCTAATACCAAAAGCTTTTTCCCAGATACTTTCTTCATAGCGTTAAAAATGGTCGGTGATAAGTTTTGAGTATCAATTCCTTCCATGCTTAACTTTAAACTATCATGTAAGGTTTTAGCACTAAGCAACATATTTTCAAAAGTATCCGTCTGAGAAAGCCAGGCTATGTGGTCATATTCTTTTTCATATTTCTGAACATAAACTGCCGCTAATGTTGACTTCCCTACTCCACCTAAACCATTCAGCAGTAATGCATTGTTTCCGGCCTCTAAGTCCTTATGTAAATCTTCCAAAAATGTTCCTCGTTCTACGTATTTGGTGAGGTCTATTCTTGGTGGGGCTGCTGTTAGGGTTTTGGGGTAGGTTGAGGCTACTTTGTTTTCAATTCTATCAACTACTTGTCGAATATGGCCTGCATCCTCTGCAATTTGAGGTAAGAATTTAAGAACTAGTTCCTTGAAATCTTTATCATTTTCAACCCATAATTCATCAAGGTAATTTCGACCATTTTCCAAATAGACCTTTCCATTAGTTTCTATTTCAGAAATTTTCTTTAAAATCTCTGTATTACCCTCACTAATTTGGGAACCCAAACCATTTAAAGTCATCATGATAAAAGCTTTATAAGACTTTTCATCATTTCGGTCTTTCAGTCCTTCATTAAATGCTACATCATAAGCTCTTTCAAAATGAGTTTCAATGAATTCTTTGATATGGTCTAAATCTAAGTCCTCCGTATTATACTTAGATTCTCCAATATATTCCTCTGCAAATTACCACGCATAACCTTGATTTTTACCCAGCCATTTTTTCCTATCCTTAGCAATTAACTCATAATCCTTTTGGTTATTCGGGCGGGCGTTGGCTTGCTTTTCCAGTTCTTCTAGAAATTTTATATCGCCTTTATTGGTTTCAAAACGAGCTTCATAGGTTTCTCTCAAATACCTATATGTTTCTCCAACTGATTTAATCATCAGTTTCTCCAGGCTATGATCAATTTCTTCATTATCTTTCCCTATTTCATCTGTCAGGAACCTACCTAAATCCTTAAAGTTTATCTCGCTAGAGTATTGCTGAATAAAACTACTAGCCACGCCTCCTGTGATAGAGTTTAAAATTCTTAAACTCTTTTCTTTTGTAGCTTTAGGCCCTTCCAAAGCAAATATTTTGGATAAAGCGGAGCTTCCTGAAGATAAGCCAATCTTAGTAAAAAGGGCAGAAGTTATGGGCATCGTGCATTTAAAGTATAATCTAATAAAGATAATATTTTGAAACACTTATAGTTAAAAAGCAACCTTAAAAACATAAAAAAGCCGAAATCTTAATGATTTCGGCTTTTCAATTTTATGGAGAATTAAGATTCTTACTTATAAATCATGCCCAACAGGCTAGCCATTTTATCTTTTAGGTCTTTTCTATCTACTATAAAGTCTAAGAAACCGTGTTCTAGTAAAAATTCAGCAGTTTGAAAACCTTTTGGCAAATCCTTACCTATGGTCTCTCTAATAATTCTTGGACCCGCAAAGCCAATAAGTGAACCTGGCTCAGCAATGTTAAAATCTCCTAGCATAGCAAATGACGCCGTAACACCACCTGTAGTTGGGTCAGTCAGTAAAGATATGTAGGGAATACCTGCTCTATCTAAAAGTGCCAATTTCCCTGATGTTTTGGCCATCTGCATTAAAGAGAAACCAGCTTCCATCATCCTGGCTCCGCCAGACTTTGAGATCATCAAAAAAGGAATTTTCTTCTTTATGGAATTATCTATTCCTCTGGCTATCTTCTCCCCTACTACCGAACCCATAGAACCACCAATAAAACCAAAATCCATACAGGAGATAGTAATACCCTTTCCATGTATTTTACCTTCCGCTGTTCTACAAGCATCCACCAAACCAGATTTCTTTTCCGTTTGTAATAATCTATCTGGATAGGCCTTTGTGTCTACAAATTCTAGCGGGTCGCCAGATCGCATATTAGCATCCAATTCCACATATTTACCCTCATCAAATAAAAGATTGAAATAGGCCTCTGAGCCAATTTTTTCGTGATAATTGCAGTGAATACAGGTAAACGCATTATTCTTATGCTCTCTTGTATGCGTAGCCTGTTTACATTCAGGACATTGATACCAAAGACCATCCGGAGCTTCTCTCTTTAACTCCGTTGGTGTATTTATTCCTTTACCCGTACGTTGAAACCAAGACATAATTCAAATGTTAATTGAAAGGCAAATATATAAAGGGTACTGCTAAGAAACTGTATCTATAGACGAGATTCTTAGAAATACCCTTTACGGCATTGAATATCAAACAGCACGTAAGTCGGAATTAACCAACTTAAATTTCAATGTCGTTTTCAAAATAAATAGTTCCTTCTACGCCGCCGTAGTAAATTACTTTTGCTTTTCCTTCCCTTTTTCCGTTAACATAGCGAACAAATAGACGGTCTCCATTTTGATAATAGAAGGTTCCTTTGTCGTCATTCATGACACCCTGTCTAAATTTACCAACATACTTGGTTCCGTCTTTATAGTAGAATGTGCCATATCCGTGAAATCTACCTCCTGAAAAGTCGCCTTCAAACTTTTTTCTACCATCTGCATAATACTCTATACCATATCCAGCTCTGTCACCACTTTTCCAATTACCCGCATACTTTTCATAAGTTCTTCTATTCACCGCAACTCCGAATCCTTCCCTACAGTCACCTTCTAAACATCCCGTTTTAATGGTTTCTGGTATTTCTCTTTTTATTTCTGGTAGTCTGTTTGTAGTTCTTACTATTTCAACCTCGGGCTCTTCTTCTGTATCGTCGGAAGTATCCATATTTATGCTAAGTTGTGGGTACATTTCTTCCGCTGCATTATAGCCTTTTTTTATAGAAGCCATTCTCCTTCTCCTTGGCGGGTGGCTTCCCGTGTCATAGTCTGTCGTGAATTTCCAGATGGCAGATTGGGCGTCCTTTAAACTCGCCCCCATTTGATACATTACAAAACCAGAAAATTCATCTGCCTCCAATTCTCTATTTGGATCTGAGCCCCCTTCTTTCAGCGTATGCCCTTGTAGATGATGTCCTATTTCATGAGCCAAAATACTCATAGCACCCCAGTCTGTTTGCGTAATGCTGTTTACCCTTCTCATAAAGCTCGCATCGTAAACTATCAATCGCTCCCCATTTTTTGTTGCAGCAAAGCAATTGTCAATATTAGGGCATTCCATCACATAAAAATTTTGCTTTAAACCTGACCTACTCACAATTCTTTCCACAGCCTTTTGAGCCTCCGGTCTGGTTTTAAAACCCAACATTCCACAAATAGATTTTTCGTTTATTATACCGGCACTCACTGTATAACTACAAACGAATGTTGTGGTTTCGCCAGAATCGTCCTGAGCAAAAAGAGGAATTTGAAATAGCAGAAAATAGCAGAAGATAAAAGTAAATTTCGGATTAGACATCTTGAGAAATTTTAGTTATTGCATTATACCAACGCCCCTACGTCTTTTTTTATTTTGTTTTTTTTATCACGAAAAATTAAACAAAGTTTCTTTTTGCGATATAAAACCTGTCGTTAAAGCTAGCCTAATAAACAAAATCTCCTCTAAGCTCTCTAAACTTTTTTCGTGCGTCAGCACCAAAAATACTTCCTGGAAATTCGGTTAAAAGCTGTTTATAAAGAACCATAGCTTTAGGTTTGTCGTCCAATTTTTCTTCATAAATTTTAGCCAACATGTACAAGGCGTCGTCCGCTAAAATATCATATTTATGGTTTTCATAAAGATTATTTAAATCCTTGATGGTGGCTTCTACATGGTCCAATTTATAATTGGTATTGGCCCTCAGCCATAAAATTTCATCCGCTAAACTGTGCGTTTTATATACTTCGAATAAGGAGTCTAAATTAGCAATAGCTATGGCATTTCTATTCTGAAATAACAATAAATCCACGGCAGAATAAGCTTTCAAAGCAGCATCAGTGGTGTCTAAGCCAAGATTATCTTGTATCAATAAACTCAATTTCATAGCATCATTTGCTATCTCTCTGGTTGTAGCTTTCTTAAGTATATCTAAAATGTCTTTGGCCAATTCAAACTCCCCAGTGTAATAATGAAGTCTGGCATTCTTCAGCTTGGCGTTTTCTCCTAGGAAATCCTCCTTTTGAGACTTTTCCACCTGCATATACAGCAATGTGGATTCCCATGGCTCTTCTTTCAGAATATAAATGTCTCCTAAATCTAACTTGCATTGATCTTTAAACTTCTGATTTGACCCCGATTGGGCAATAGCCATTTCTAGGACTTGTACCGCACGTTCTTGGTCATTAAGATAGAAGGCGTACAACAAGGCCATATTACGCAGTGCGTCTATTGTTTGGGGGCTTAAACCTATATCCTTAATCAAAATCTCGTATTGACCAATCAGTTCTTTAATTTCTGTTTCATCAATAGGAAAAGTATTCTTAACTACTTGCTCCCTACATTGGATATTCCATCTTCTGGCATACGGGTAGAAATCTCCGGTTGGATATTCATTCATGATGTACTGGTACATTCTAGAAGCATCCTTGAATTCCCTATTCTGATAAGCTAATCCTGCCAACTCAAATATCTTCCTTCCTCCAAGATTCAACCTCCTATCTAGAGCTCTAGCTTGTGTAAATGCTTTTGCAAACTCCTTTTCCTGAACAAAGTGCCAAATTAGCAATTCATTATAATAGACTTCGTCTGGTTTTTCCTGAATCCGAGTATACAAGAGCCTAACCAACATTGCCACTTCATCTTCCTCTTTGATATTATCTTGAATAGTTCTTTCTACGTAATCGGAGTTTTTATGCTCAATTCCATAAGAGAAAACTTCTTTAAGCATTTCTTCTTTTTTACCCGCAAACAAAAAAGCTCTAGCCAAATGAATATTATGCTTGTCGACACTTTTTGACCTTTCTCTAGATTTCATTAACATGTCTATCAGTAAATCAATCTTATTGGTTCTATAAAAGAAATTCTGCAATTGATACACGTAAGCATCCTTTTGGGAAGCCTTCTCAATCAAATCCGCATAAGCCTTGTTTGCCGCAGGCAAATCATTTGAAACCTCCAGAAGATACGCCAAGTCGGCCTCATATAAAACCATATCAGGATAATCCTTAATCTGACCTTTGAGAAAATCTTTAGCCTTATCATAATCCTTTAACCTCATCAAGGAATTCAGATAGTTATCATGGATGTTTCTGGCGTTTTCTTTTCTCTTACTGAGTTTTTCAAAAATTTCCACGGCCTTTTCATATTCCCCTTTAGTATAATATTCATTGGCTAATTCCACAGACTGGCCCGCAGCGTTCAGCCCAATCATTAAAATTATTATTAGTGCTTTAACCTTGTTCATATATATTAAAAATAAGAATATGTATTTATTTATTACTATTAACTATTAGGGCTGTGGATATGTGTTTATCTTTTTATGGCTGATCTATTGTTTTTTATAATTGTTTTTAAGGATTCTATAGTTGTTAACAAATCAAAAGTTAGTCCACAATTATTCTTCACGTTTAGAGCTGTTTATAATGTTACCCACTTAAGTTATGATAATTCAATTTTGCTTTACTTTATATCAAATTCATAGTAAAGTATCGGTGAATATATCTTTTAGAACTTGGGTATAAAGTTGTTTTTCTGTGAGTAGTCAACTAAATTTTTAAGCTCTTTGATTTAGCTCAAACTTTTCCCCAATGTTTAAGCATGTTATTAACTGTTTAAATTGGGTTGTCTACACACTTACCAACATCAATCTATTTGTATATCGTTTAATTCAAAATTGGCTTTCAATTTTATTATCCCTTTAGAAATAACTATTCTTTCAGGTAATTTATTCTCTTCAAAGGAGCCTGTATCCCATTGTCCGTTGTTATTACTATCTTCTATAATACGGATTTTGTAAGTACCTGGAAGTACCTCTGGAAAGTGGTATGTATCCCTAAATATTTGACTCTCAATTTTTTGGAAACTTGTTGGATGAATTATTTCAATAATCTTTTGCCCAATGAAATTAGGGTAAGAACCTTTCATACTTCCATAGGAATCCTGTTGATAAAGTTTGTTGATAAGTTGATAAGTGCTGTTGGTGTCTAGCTTATAGTTTGTTAGGGCACCAGAAAGTATTAATAGTTTTAATTCTCTTTTTGCAGAAGCTTGAAAGCGTATTGCTAATTCAGTCTGTGATTTATCCAACCATAATGTTGTGAACTTTTCTAAACTAGTGGTATCTGATGTTATTGATATTTTGGTTGTATCAAGTTCAATGATTGGATATTCAAAATTTAAAATATATTCTTCAGGTTTTTTAACTGTAGCATTGGCCTTTATTATTTTGGAAGAAATACTTAGAAGTTCGGGTTTTGGTTCCGTTTTGATATTAGTATTAAATACTACTTTGAGATCTTTTTCAAGAATGTTTTCTGAGGAATCTGAAACTATTATTTTAGTTAAAGTTGTATCACTAGTAAATGGATGGTTAAAAAAAAGTAGTTCGGCGTCCCTAATTTGATAAGTTAATGAGTCTTTATTAGGAAATGTAACATTTATATCTTTAATGGGCTTGTCAAAAGTAACGGAATAGTTTAATTGTCTTGACAAGCTTCTTTTAACTTTTGGAGGATTATTATTATTTGGATAAATGCTTAGATCTATATTTTTAATAATACTATCCAATTTAATGGTGTCTGGAAGAAAGCCGAACATTTCTGTTTTGCTGTCGTAGGTCAGATTAAGATTTTTATCCGTGAATGATAGTATTCTGTAATTGGATGATCTTAGATTCTCGAAGAGATAGTTTCCCGAAGTATCGGTCTGGGTAAAGTAATCTGGTTTTCGATTTATCAATGGAATAGTGTCGCTGCTATTTAAAGCATATAAACCTACGAGAACTTCTTTTGCTGGTAGATGAGTCCAAAGATCTGTTACTTTACCATTGAGGCCAAGAGAATCGATTTCTGTGCCAGTACTGAAAACAAGTTTAAGATTAATTGCAGGATTTTTTTCATTCAAGTCTTTTATACCATTTCTGAAGTTAAAAGTATAAGTGGTACTATCTTTAAAACTCTCGTCAAATTTAATCTCAATACCATACGGTTTCTTTTTTAGTGAGTATATTCCTTTAGGTGTCGGCGTAATCACTAGTTCTTGTCTTATGCTTGTGGCATCTATTAGTTCATCAAATTCGAGAACAATGGTATTTCCTTTATAAGATAAGGTTTTGTTTTCAGGATAAGATTGGATTAATGAGGGCGGTGTTTCGTCTTTTGGTCCACCTGTGGGTGGAACAAACTGGGCACAGCTGCTTAGTAGAGCAGAAATTATAACTGGATTTATTTTCATTTTTATCTTCCAAGGAATATCATAAGGACAGAAATATCAGCAGGAGAAACGCCACTTATACGAGAAGCTTGTCCTAAGGTTTCTGGTTTAACTTGCTTTAGTTTATGCCTAGCTTCATATGAAAGAGAAGTTAAAGAGTCGTAATCAAAGTCTGGATTTATGGAGAGATTTTCAAGTTTATTCATCTTTTCCGCCATTGATACTTCCTTTTCTATATATCGTTCATACTTTATATTTATTTCGGCTTGTTGAGAAATTTCAGGTGTAAGTTCTTCCATAAGTAGTTCTAATTCTGGAGACATTACTTTTAAATCTTCTAGGTTTAGTTCGGGTCTTTTAAGAAGATTCGTTAAAACGGTTTTCTCTCTTAATGGAGATGAGTTAACGGAGGATAAATATTTGTTAACATCCTTGGGTTCAATTTTTATTTGACCTAGTTGTTTTATTAGATTATTGGAGGAATCTATCTTGATGTTTACATTATCTAATCTTAAATCTGAAGCTAATCCGATGTCATGAGATTTCTTTGTAAGTCTTATATCGGCATTATCTTGTCTGAGTAATGTTCTGAATTCTGCCCTAGATGTAAACATTCTATAGGGTTCATCTGTGCCTTTATTGATAAGGTCGTCAATTAATACACCGATGTAGGCTTCATTTCTTTTAAGTACAAAAGGGGACTGTTCTTTAACTTTAAGGTGTGCGTTGATACCAGCCATCAATCCTTGGGATGCTGCTTCTTCATAACCGGTGGTTCCATTGATTTGCCCGGCGAAATATAGGTTATGTATTAATTGAGTTTCTAGGGTTGAATTAAGTTGTGTTGGTGGAAAATAATCGTATTCTATGGCATAACCAGGTCTAAACATTTTAACATTTTCGAAGCCAGGGATCTTTTTTAAGGCGGAGTATTGAATATCTTCTGGCAGGGAAGTGGAGAAACCATTAACATACATCTCTACGGTATCTCTTCCTTCTGGTTCTAGGAAGATCTGATGACTGTCTTTATCTGCGAATCTGTTTATTTTATCTTCCACAGACGGACAGTATCTAGGGCCTAAGCCCTGAATTCTACCATTAAACATGGGTGATTTATCAAAGCCTTTTTTTAGTTCATCATGTACTTCTTGGTTTGTCCAAGTAATCCAACAGCTTTTCTGATCGGTAATGATTTTAGTGTCGGAGAAGGAAAATTTATCTGGAATCTCGTCACCTAATTGTTCTTCCATTTTCTGGAAGTTTATAGAACGTTGGTCTACTCTTGGGGGTGTGCCGGTTTTCATTCTTCCGTAGTCAAAACCAAGTTTAATAAGATCTTCGGTGATACCGACTGACGCTCTTTCTCCTGCCCTACCGCCACCAAATTGTTTCTCTCCAATATGAATTAAACCGTTTAGGAAAGTACCGTTAGTGAGTACTACGGCCTTTGCTTTTATTTCTAGACCCAATGATGTTTTAATTCCAGTAACTTGATTTCCGGAAGTTAGTAAACCAGTAACCATTTCTTGCCAGAAATCTACATTGTGATTTTGTTCAAGTTTGTATCTCCACAGTTCAGCAAATTTTTGTCGGTCACTTTGGCATCGCGGACTCCACATGGCAGGTCCTTTAGAACGATTTAACATGCGGAATTGTATCATGGTTTCATCGGATATGATACCTGACATCCCACCAAGAGCATCTATTTCTCTTACAATTTGCCCTTTTGCTACACCTCCCATAGCAGGATTACAAGACATTTGGGCTATGGTTTGAAGATTCATGGTTACTAAAAGAACTTTAGAACCCATGGTAGCTGCGGCATGAGCGGCTTCACAGCCTGCGTGTCCTGCCCCTACTACTATTACATCGTATTCTGGAAACATATTAAAAGCGTTCCACGTGAAACATTCGCTATTTGCTGAGTTATGGTTCCACGTGAAACATTAAGGTTTTGATAAATATTATTTACTACTACTAACTAATTATTGACCCTAAAGATTTCATCGTATTAGTTAATTCGCCTGAAATAACTATCGGTTTCACGTTTATAAAACGGCGTAAAACTAGGGGGTGTGGTTCTTATGAGTTCCACTTGTTTTTCTTTCTCTTTCATAAAGTTCTCCAGAGATGGTGGAGAGTCTCTATTTATTTCAATGGCAGATTTTGATTTTCTCTTGGTATCCATTTCTTGTTCTTTGACTGCTTTTTCTACTTCCAACAATCTGGTTTCCATTTTTAACTGACGCTTGATTAATTCTGGATTAATCCTTTTATTGATAATTTCATTTTCGGAATCATCCATTTGTTTTTGAAGCTCTTTTAATTCGTTACCTATTTTTTTACCGGTCTCTGTGCCATTTAAAGATTCCTGCATTTTCTCTAACTGTTTCCGTATTTTGGCTTGTTCATTGGCTAATTTCGCTAATTCCTTAGACATCTGAGAACCGCTCATTCCGCTTTGTCCTAAGCCCTGCATTTTTTCATTGAGTTTTTGTTGCTGCTCACCTATTCCTGGCATAGGCATTGTCCCCTTTTTGCCACCTTTGCCCCCACCTGGCATAGACATCGCCATCATCTCTTGTAACTGATTAAAAGTATCACTCAGCATAAGAGCTAAGTTGTTTATAGAGGTCATGGAAAATTGTTGTTTAGCGGCCGCCTTTGGTAAATCTCTATCTTTTAAAAGTTGGATAGATTGGTCCATGTAGTTTTTCATAGCAGTAACCTCTTTTGTAACCAAAGCTTCAATTTGCATGACCCGTTGGGCTAAGGCATATAGGCTATCTTCTATCACTTTAGCGTCGTCGGTTAATTTAAGTTGGACTTGAGATAAATCTATAAACCTTGGGTCTGACTTAGATAAACCTTTTAAATCTTTCATCACCTGTTCTTGATCAAAAGAAAGTTTGACCAAGTTTTCAAGAATAGCACGAAGGGCTTCCAGATCAATGTCCAGTTGTTTCATTTCAGCCGATTGCATTTCAGAGGCCATTTTTGCCGCCATTGATTTCATTCCTTTAGCAGCCTTTTTCTGAGACTTGCTAGCATTTGATTTATCTTGCTTATCGAGTTGATCTTCGGCCTTTTCTTGTTCTTTGGATACTTCTTCCTGCTTATCTTTTTGAGTATCCATGTCTTTGCGAAGCTCTTTGCTCAGCTTTTTAATATCATCCAGTTTCTCTTTCTTATCTTCAAATTCCTTTGTAATTTCTTCCTGCTCTTTTTTTAGTTCTTTGTTGTCCGCAGGAGATTTACTTTCTTCTGTTTTCTCAGCCAGTTTCTCTTGCTTTTCGGCCAGTTTTTCAAGCTCCTTAGTTACCTGCTCCACCTTCTGTTTGAGCTGCATATTCTTAAATAGTTTCAATGCCCTATCTATATCTTTGTTAAGATTGCGGTCTTGCTCTTTCATTTTTTGAATCTGATCTTGAATTTTATCATCTTCATTCTTTTTGAGCATCTCTTCTAAATCATTAAAGAGTTTATTTTGCTCATCTTGCATGAGTTCATTGAGGAGCTTTTGAAGTTGCTCCATTTTTTCCTGGGTCTGAGGATTCTGTTTTTCAAAACGGTTTTGTTTATCCTGCATCTGGTCAAATTGCTTTTGAAGATCCTTTAAATCTTTGAGCATTTCTTCCCTTTTCTTCACCAGTTCTTCTAATCGTTTTTTATCGTTGAAATCAAGTTTCTTTTTGCTTTTTAGATCTTGGTCAATTTTCTCAAGGCTCTTTTTAAGCTCATTCGATTTCTTTAAGAGATCATCCATTTTGTTTTCGGTCTCTTCTATTTGTTTCTCGACTTCTTGGTCGTACTCTTTTGAAGATGGTAAGCTAAATGTCATAAGACTTGTCTTTGTGCTTTTTGCACCATTCACGCCGTCATTATCCCATACCTCTAGATAGTAATCTATCTCGTCATCTTTATTTAATCCAAGGGATGATAAATTAAATTGGTAAAAGAAGGATTGAGATAATTGGTCTTTATTAAAGGCTATATCTTTTTCTTTGAAAGGCTCCTCCCCCTTTCTCTTATATTTCAGTTTAAATTTTGATAGTCCATAATCATCAGCAATCTGACCTCCAAGAGCGATGTAGTTATAAAGCGTGGTATCTTGAATTTGCTCTAGTTTAATTTTTGGAAATAAATCTGGTATGACGTTTAAATAATAAGCGATATGTTCATTATCCAAGGCTTGGTTGTTTTTAATCACCAAACGGTAATCTGTGGATTCACGCATTCTTTTTGTTAGCGTAAACTCATTAGTATGATTTTTAGTTGTTGGAACAATTATTTCAATTTGAGAATTTTGATTAGGACTGAACACGACGGAAAGAGAATCTGCGTATTGTGTATTGAATAACCATCGTATGTTAGTTCCCTCAGGAACAATCAAATTTCCTACGTTTTCTAGTCGCTCAGGCCTTTTCCCTGTATAACTCGGGTATTCGGCCACTATGTCAAAAGAAAGTAGTTCTGGCCTATTTAAAAGACTTATTTCATGATGCTCAGATTGAAATCCAGAGGCTAGAAAATTAAAATTTACGTCTTGTTGTAATTTATTGAAGGTATAGGTGAAAGAATTATCTGATGCTGCAGTCATTTTGAATCTCCTATCATTATAAACTAAAAAAACTTCTTCCGGAATAGCGTCTCCTTGTAATTGAAGCTGCAGTTCAAAATCTTCATTTCTAAAGGCGTTAAGGTCTTTATTGATGAGTTCAAACTGAAATGGGGCTTCTTCTACGAATTCCTTTCTAAACTTGATGATTCGCTCACTACTACTGAAGAATTTAGGAGAAATAGCAGAAATGAAAAGTAATATAACAAGAGGTGGAAGACTGTATTTTAGGTACTTTTTATTCTCTTTAAGGTTTATGGCATCACTAAATTGAAAAACTTTCAAAGACTTACTTTTCTGTTCTATACTGGCTAGAAGAAGGGCATCACTGGAGGCATTTCCATTTGAGAGTTGTAAAGTATTGAGAAGCTTATCCCCTATTTCAGGAAAGAATTTGCCAATTTCGGATGCGGCATCATTATGACTAACGCGTTTTCTTATTTTAAGAAAATGAAGAAGCGGTATTACCAATAAGAAAACAATGGTGTATAAAGCCACTGTAACAAAGGTAAAAAGTAAAATGCCTCTAAAAACACTTCCAAACCTGCCGAAATATTCAATGAAATTGACAAAAATATACAGAGATACCAGTAGTCCTATGCAAATCAATGCTCCACGGAGTAGTTGATTTTTGTAGAACTTATCTTTATATTCCTCTATTTTTTGGTTCAGTGTTGCTAAAGAATTGCTCATGACTTAGTGTTTATAACTGTAAATCTAACGAAACAGGACAGTGGTCCGACATATTGATCTCCGGATGAATTTGAGCATTCAATAGAAATGGTTGCATTTCGGCAGTTACGAAAAGATAATCTATTCGCCAACCTAAATTTTTACCACGTGACCCTGCTCTATAACTCCACCAAGTGTAATGATGTGGATCCTTGTTGAAAAGCCTGAATGTGTCAATATATCCAGCTTCTAAGAACTCCCCTACCCATGCCCTTTCTTCTGGAAGAAACCCAGAGCTATTTTTATTTCCTTTCGGATTATGAATGTCAATCTCATTATGACAGATATTTACATCTCCACAGAGAACAATCTTTTCTGTTTTACTCCTTAGTTCATTTAAATAGACATGAATGTCGTTAAGGAATATCATTTTAAGGTCTTGTCTTAAGCCCCCAGTAGTGCCAGAAGGGAAATAGGCACATACTAGGCTAAAATCCTTAAAATGGGCAGTTAAAACTCGTCCCTCACTGTCAAACTGTTCCACGCCTATACCGTACATTACACTTTCGGGCACTATTTTGGTTAAAATGGCTACACCACTGTAACCTCTTTTTTGGGCAGGATACCAGTAGCAGTTAAAACCTAATTCAATAAAAGATGCTTCAACTAACTCCGTTTCGGAGAGCTTAATTTCTTGTAAACAAAGAATGTCAGGTTGAACCGTTTCCAACCATTCCAATAGACCTTTTTTAATGGCCGCTCGAATTCCGTTTACATTAAAAGTGAAAATTTTCATGAAGCTTGTTTATATGTGAAGACCAATCTCGTCCTTGAAATATTCGATAACATAATGCTTAAGAAGGTTTTCTTGCGAAAACAAGTCAAAAGGAGGCAGTTTCTTAACCAGCTCCCAATGGGGCCATCCCTCTTCATCTACGCCTATGAGGGAATAAAAGCCGCCTTTGCTTAAAACTTTGCACGTAGCAATATGAATAAGATCTTGTTTTTGTTCTTTCGTAAAGTGTTCAGGTCCTTTCCCCAATTCTTGTATGCCAATTAGGAAAAGAACACCTTTTAAATCGGACGGTTTTTTCCCAATACTCTGTTTAAAAAAAGCTAAAATTTGCTTCCACTGCTCCTCAATACTTTGGTTATCAGTATTTTTTATCATAATTTCAATCAATGAATCCCTTACAACTTGCAAAAGATCTTATTTTTCCTAGACTTTGTTCGGCATGTCTAAAAACCTTAGAGGCTTACGAAACGCATATATGTATCAAATGCCACTTAGATCTTCCTAAAATCAGCCTTCAAGAGTCTGAACAAAAAAAGCTGGATAAGAAGTTCTGGGGTAAGCTTAACATCAAAAATACTTATTCATTTTTACAATTTACCAAAAACGGTCTTGTTCAAAATGTTCTACATAACTTAAAGTATAAGAACAAACCTGAATTAGCCTATTTTATGGGTAAATGGTATGGTAACCAGTTGCTTTCCATAGGATTCGAGAAACAAATAGACCTGATTTTGGCCGTTCCGCTGCATCCTATAAAGCTTAAAAGAAGAGGTTATAACCAGGCAGATCACATAGGAAAAGGAATAGCAGAAATTTTAAACGTGCCTTTTGATTCGGAAACGATAACCCGTATTAAATACACGGAAACGCAAACCAATAAATCAAGATATAAGAGGTTTGAAAATATAGTAGGTGTTTTCAAGGTCTTAAAGCCAGAAAATATTGCAGGAAAGAGAGTGGCTTTGGTAGATGATGTTTTAACCACTGGTGCGACCTTAGAAATAGCAGGAAAAGAGGTATTAAATTCTGGCTGCAAAGAATTATCTATTCTGACCATCGCTGCAGCCCTATAAAAAAACCCTAGTATTTCTACCAGGGTTTTTTACTAAAAATTTATAGGACAAATTACATTTTCTATCTCGCAGGAGCTCCTACAGAAATCATCGCACATCTGAAACCAATAGTGGCTGTAGAAGAATCTTGATCAATATATCTTCTAGTTCCAGGAGATAACCAGTATGCTACATCTGCCCAAGAACCACCTTTGTAAACCCTTTGATTGTTGTCAATCAGTGAGTTATAGTTCTTACTGTCATACATTTTGGCTTCATCTTGAAAATCGTTTCTTCTAATAGGATTTAAATCGTTAAAGTCTTGGTAAGACCCAGGACGATAAAGGTCATAAACCCATTCGTTTACGTTTCCAGCCATGTTATAAAGACCGAAATCATTAGGAGCAAATGAATAAACCTCTGCAGTAATAATGTTTTCGTCATTCTGACGACCTGCTATACCTGCATAGTCACCACGACCACGCTTAAAGTTAGCCATCATGCTTCCTTTATGTCTTCCGCTGTCTTCTCTTAAAGAAGAACCATCCCAAGGATAAATTCTTTGATTCGATTGATTCTCGTCGTTATACTGTGTTCCAATCATCGCTTTTGCAGCATATTCCCACTCGGCTTCCGTAGGGAGCCTATAATTTGGTAATACTCTACCGGTTTCAATAGCCACTCTACCGCTTTCAGATGCTACAGGAGCAGATTCCGCTAAGCCTTCCGCACCTTTTTTCTTTTTTCCGAAAGAAAAAAGTTTCTTTTTAGAGCCAGAAGCATCTCCTTCCAGAGCCGAATTTACTGCTCTAGATCTCCATGCAGCAAAATCAGTAGCCTGAATCCAAGAAACACCAACTACGGGGTACATTCTAAATCCAGGATATCTTAAATAATGGTCTACGTATTGATCGTTGAAAGACATTGAATTAGCCCAAACGGTAGTATCTGGCAATGCAGATTGCACAAACTCTTGCGTAGAATCTTGTTGAATGCTGTATAGGTAGAATAACCAGTCAATATTTGAGACTTCGGTTTCATCCATGTAAAATGATGCTACCGTTACTGTTCTCTCCAAGTTATCTCTTGTGAAAGTAATATCCTCTTCTACGGTACCCATTGTGAATCTACCTCCTTCAATGAAAACCAAATTAGGACCAGCAGGTTGTCCTTGAAAACTGGCAGCCTTATAACCATCAGTTTTTTTATCCCCATAGGCTATCCCAGTGGCACCATTGGTTTTACCAGGGTTTAAACTGCTCCTTTTGTTATCTTTGCAGCCTGTGAAAAGAAAAAGCGAAGTAGCTAAGAGTGAAGCACCTAAAAATAGTCTCTTCATGAGTTTTATTATTTATTTATTTCGTGCGAAAGCAATCGCAAATGTAATTAAAGTTTGACCCTAAGGTAATTTTCTATTATTAATATGTTCTAAAACGGAATCCAAGAAGTTTTCGATTTTAAGTATGGAATCAGCATTTTGAACGCTTAAAACCAATTTTTCTTTAATCTGTTTTAAAGTACATCGTTTAGGATGCACTTTAACATAATCAAGAATTCTGCCAAATTTATCTGCTTGATAATATTCAACATGCTTTGAGGAAACGAAATAGCCTTTCAGGATATTATTTTTCCATGTTAGTTTTTCAAAACCGAGCTCTTCCGCTTTCCAGCGAATCTTTACAATTTCAAACAAATCTTCAACCTCTGTAGGAAGTTTTCCAAATCGGTCAATCACTGAATCTCTGAAATTATCTAATTCTTCCTGCGTTTTAAGTCCATCTATTGAATTATAAACGGATAATCTCTCCGAAATATTAGTAATGTAACTATCTGGAATTAAGATTTGTTGGTCAGTTTCAATCTGACAGTCTTCAACTTTGAACACTTTTTCTGACAATTCTTTTTCAAAAAGAGACTTGAATTCATTCTCTTTTAATTCTGAAACTGCATCATCCAAAATTTTATGGTAAAGCTCATAACCCAGGTCATTTACAAAACCACTTTGCTCGGCACCCAACAGGTTTCCGGCACCTCTAATATCCAAATCTCTCATAGCCACTTTGAATCCATCTCCTAAATCGGAGAATTCTTCCAGTGTCTGAAGCCTTTTTCTGGATTCTCTAGTAAGACCTGAAAGCGGTGGTGTTAACAGATAACAGAATGCTTTTTTATTAGAACGCCCTACCCTACCTCTCATTTGATGTAAATCAGACATTCCAAACATGTGGGCATGATTAATAATGATGGTGTTGGCATTGGGAATATCCAATCCGGATTCTATGATATTTGTAGAAATTAAAATATCAATGTCTCCCTCAATAAAGGACATCATTATTTTTTCCAACTTGTCACCTTCCATTTGCCCATGAGCCACGCCTATTTTGGCATCAGGAACAAGTCTCATGATGATATTAGCAATGGAATCAATATCTTTAATACGATTATGAACAAAAAACGCTTGACCACCTCTTCTTAGCTCGTGAGAAAGAGCATCTCTTAAAACCTCTTCTTGAAAAACTTTTACTTCTGTGGTAACAGGCTGTCTATTAGGTGGTGGCGTAGCAATAATCGATAAATCTCTAGCCCCCATTAAAGAAAAATGAAGCGTTCGGGGAATTGGTGTTGCGGTAAGTGTAAGCACATCTACATTATGCTTTATTTCTTTAATTCTGTCTTTTGCTTTCACGCCAAACTTCTGCTCTTCATCAATCACCAAAAGCCCTAAATCCTTGAATTCAATTTTCTTATTCAGCAGTCTATGTGTCCCAATAATAATATCAATCTTACCCTCTTTAAGTTCTTTCAACGTTTTAGAGGAAGCCGTAGCCGATTTAAAACGGTTGATAAAATCTACGGTTACGGGCATTTTTTCTAGCCTTTCTCTGAAAGTTTTGGCGTGCTGCATGGCCAATATCGTGGTAGGAACTAAAATAGCGGCTTGTTTCCCATCTGTAACGGCCTTAAATGCTGCTCTAATCGCGACTTCAGTTTTACCAAAACCTACATCGCCACAGACTAGCCTGTCCATGGGGTTCGGTTTTTCCATGTCTTCCTTTACATCCGCAGTGGCTTTAGCTTGATCTGGTGTATCGTCATATAAAAAGGAAGACTCCAGTTCTATCTGCATATACGTATCTGCACTGAAAGCAAAACCTGGAGCCGATCTTCGTTTGGCATATAGGGCAATGAGCTCTTTGGCAATATCCTTAACCTGCTTTTTAACTTTAGATTTTTTCGTTTCCCAATCGCCAGTCCCTAGTTTACTCATAGGAGGAGGAATGCCTTCCTTTCCTGAATATTTGGCTATTTTATGAAGCGAGTGAATATTGACAAAAAGCAAATCATTATCTTTGTATATTAACCTGATGGCTTCCTGCCTCCTACCCTTCACATCGATAAACTCCATACCCGCAAACCTACCAATGCCGTAATCGATATGAGTGACAAAATCTCCAGGTTTTAGTGATTTCAGCTCTTTAATGGTAAGGGCTTTAGATTTGGAGAATTTCTCTTTGATATTGAACCTATGGTATCTTTCAAAGATTTGATGGTCTGTGTAACAAACCATTTTAGTTTGCTGGTCTACAAAACCCTCTCTAAGCGAAAAGTTTCCAGGCAGAAATTTATTCTCGGGGTCTAACTCTTCAAAAATCCTTCTTAACCTTTCTAGCTGTTTACTCTGGTCGGAGCAGATCAGTGTGGTAAATCCTGATAGCTGCCTTTCAGATAAATCCTGAATAAGTAGATTGAACTCTTTGTTAAAAGAGGGTTGAGATTTAGAAGGATAGTTTAATCGTAATGATTTATTATAGAAGTATTGTCTACCAATCTCAATAATGGTGAATTTTTCAATCTCGTTTATGAGAGATTTGTCATCTAAAAGAGACACTTCTGGGTTAAAAACAACTTGAATATCACCACTTTTAGCCACAATAGAATCAACAGATTGGACTGCTCTTTCAAAGTTTTCCTTGGCTCTTTCTAGACTGAAGTTTATATCTCTAATCCAGATTTGGGTATCGTCGGAAAGAAACTCAAAAAAGGATTCTCTATCTTCAGTTTTCAACTTATGTTCCACATCAGGAATGATAGTGACCTCTTCCAACACCTTAATGGAAAGCTGCGTTTCGGGGTCAAAAAATCTCATTGTGTCTATTTCATCCCCCCATAATTCTAACCTTACGGGTTTATCCGAAGCAAATGAAAAGATATCAACAATTCCTCCTCTAATAGAAAACTGACCGGGTTCATAGACGAAATCCGTCTTTTCAAAGTCATATGAAACCAAAAGTTCCGTTATAAAAGTCAGGTCTAGCGTTTCGCCAGATCTAAGTTTTAAGGTGTTGGCAACTAAGCTTTTTTTGTTGATAACCTTTTCTGTCAGGGCCTCGGAATAGGTCACTATTAAAGGATTCTCAATACCTTGATTTAACTTGGTAATTAGCTCGGCCCTTAGAAGTACATTGGCATTTTCAACTTCCTGATATTCAAAAAGGCGTTTGTAAGAAGCAGGAAAATAGTATACATTATCTTCTCCAAGAAGATTTCTGAGGTCATTATAAAAATAGGCAGCTTCCTCCTTTTCAGGAAGAATAAAAAGTCCAGAATAGGGTTTTATATTATAAAAACTGGAGGCTAAAACAGCATCCAGACTACCGTGTAGTCCCTCAATTTGGCTTCTTTTGCTTCCTTTGAGTTGTTCATGAATATTTTGAACAAAACCATCTTCTTGAAATATTTTTAGGAATTCTGCTGTTACCACGTAAGTCTTTTATAATCAATTTGAAAAGTAAGATCCGAAGCCACGGCCTCACTTTTTCGACACAAATTTAAGCACAAAATCCTTTACTCCTCATTTTGCTTATTGATAACATCTATAAACGATAATAGTTCGGTTTGTCTCTCCTCACTAGATTCAGGGTATTTCATATCCAAAGTTTTAAGTTTTTCTTGTATGACCGTAGCCACGATGAGCCTCATATTCTTTTTATCGTCAGCAGGAACCACGTGCCAAGGGCTATTTTCTGTAGCTGTTTTGTTTATTAGATCTTCGAAGGCTTGTTGGTAGTCATTCCAATAGCCACGTTCTTTGATATCTCCTTCTTCAAACTTCCAGTTTTTGTCCTGCTCGTTTATCCTCGCAATTAATCTTTCACCTTGTTCTTTTTTCGAAACATTAAGGAAGAACTTTACCACTACTATACCATTATTGGTCAAGTATTCTTCAAAGTTTTTGATGTCTTTATATCGTTTTTCCCAGACATCTTTTTTACTGGAAATCTCCCCAGGTATTTTCTGGTAGTCTGTCAGTATTTCGGGATGCACTTTCACCACTAAAACCTCTTCATAATAAGAGCGATTAAACACCTTGATTTTTCCTCTCTCCGGTAGTTCTTTGAAACATCGCCACATAAAATCATGATCTAATTCTTTTGAACTAGGCCTTTTAAAAGAGTAAAAGCCTGTACCCATAGGATGGACATTGGCAAAAACACTTTTTATGGTGCCGTCTTTGCCTGCAGCGTCCATAGCCTGAAAAATGACCAACATACCGTATTTGTCATGGGCATACATCACGTTTTGAAGAGCGTCAATCTCACATTGCAATTCCTCAAGTTGTTTGTTGTAGTCAGATTTGTCATCGTAAAAGTCCTTTTCTTTGGTTTTTACTTCTTTTATTTTGAATGACTTATGGCCATTAATGGCGTAATGTTCTCCCTTTATTTTTGACATATATGCTTTAATTGAAGTTTTAATCTTTTTAACCCGCTTTATGCATTAGAAAATCTCCCGATAGCTATCGGGACCGTAACTAAATTGCTTCAAATCAGTTCTTAAATGTCTGATTTATTATACTTTAGCTACTCATTACAATTCTCCAATGCATAAACCGGGTATAATAGAAACCCTAGATGTGTTTTCTAGAACTAAATTTACCTAATCTTATGTTTTTATTACATAAGCAATCTACAAAATCGATATGGAATCTAAGAATAAAAATATAGGGCTGGCTACTTTGGCAGCAGGGTGTTTCTGGTGCGTTGAAGCGGTCTTTCAAGAATTAAACGGGGTAGAGACGGCGGTCTCTGGTTATATGGGCGGACATGTGGATAATCCTACTTATAAACAGGTTTGTACAGGAGAAACTGGTCATGCAGAAGTGCTTCAAATAACTTATGATAAGTCTGTTATATCCTTTGAGGGTCTGCTAGAAGTTTTTTTTAAAACTCATAATCCAACCACGCTTAACAGACAAGGAAATGATGTGGGAACGCAATATCGCTCGGCGGTTTTTTTCCATGACATGGAGCAAAAATTGATTGCTGAAAGTGTTATTTCAAAGCTTAAGGCCGAAGGAGCTTTCGATGCTCCGATTGAAACGACACTTGAAGCGGTAACTGTATTCTATCCAGCGGAGGATTATCACCAGAATTATTTCAATGAAAATGGGCACAACCCTTACTGTGCCATGGTGGTGAAACCAAAGGTAGAAAAATTTAAAAAAGCGTTTGCAAACAGTCTAAAATAGGACTTACAACCTAATTACTTTGAGGTAATGGTTTCTATTATTGGCACTAATGTGCAATAAATAAAAGCCATGCCCTCCTTTTAGCTCTAGATTAACGATGTAGTTCCCCTGTCTATACTCTTTACTTTTTAAGAGAATACCAAAAGGTCTTCCGTTGAGATCAAATTGAGAAATTTCAATTTTAGAACCCACATATAGCACCATGCTTAAAGCAATTTTTCCATCTGGGGTAGGATTAGGAAAAACCTTGAAAACATCTTGTTCTGTGACATTATAAGGACTATAAGGGTTTTGTGGCGAACGCGGATCCACATTTATTTCTGGTATAACGGGCTGAGATGGTAAACTTGCATCCAGTTTCGTATCCTTTAAAAAGCCTATTTTATCAATTAGGGCAAATTTACCACCCATAACTTCCTCGGTAAAAAAGGAAGAGGCACCAAACCAGGTTCTAAGCACTTCTTGGTAAATACTTTGAAAATCGTAACGGTAAGCGAGGTTTTCGTGGTCGTAAAAAGGTAAAAATGCCACATTTCCACCAAAAGTTTGCCCTTTCACGCCATCTCCAAAGGCAAACATGACACTAGAAGTACCGTGGTCTGTTCCTTGGCTACCATTTTCATAGGGTCTTCTTCCAAATTCTGATACCGTTAGACCCACTACTTTTCCAGAATGTCCTAAAGACTCTAGATCAGACTGAAAAGAAGATATAGCGACACTCATTTTGTTTAGCAAACTGCTATGAACACCTTCTAAGCCCCCTTGTCCAGAGTGTGTGTCAAAACCATTTAAGCTTACTGAATAAACTTTAGTTTTTAAACCACCATCTATCAGTCTCGCCACCAATTTCATTTGGTTGGAAAGCTCATCGCTTTGATAAGTTTCAGTGTTTTTTCCTTTGTCAAAAGCCGCTTTAACCGATTTTGAGAAATGATTAATTTTTACGCCAACATCATTGATATAGTCAAATTCTTCAGAGAAAATGTTTTGTTCCTTGACGTCTATAATATCTGTTTCTACAGACTTTCCTCTTTCAAAGAGCTCCTCAGGGTCTTCTAAAAGAATGGCATTTTCTTCTTCGGAGCCTTGAAACATTAAAAGTGGGCTGTCTCCCACGTGAATGCAGTATGGGCTTTCAGGAAGTTCTTTATTTTTATATTGGTCAAAATATCTTCCTAGCCATCCAGTAGAAAGCACTTGACCTTCAGATTGAGGCACTATTCCAGAAAACCATATATCTGTCGATCTGAAATGCGAAAGATTGGGTTTGCTATATCCTACGCCTTGAATGACGGATAGTTTTCCGGCCTTAAAGAGTCCGTGCATTCCTCCTTTCACTCCACTTGCTAAAGCTGGGTGCATGGCAGAACCATCTTTAGGGTCGGCAAAAGGTATACATACTTTGTTAGGAATACTTATTCTAGGTCTAAACCTGTTGTAATAATCCGGCCATTCAAAAGGGACGATGGTGTTTATAGCGTCATTGCCACCAAAAAGCTGCACAACGACTAAAATATTGTCGTTTTCCTCGCCTACTTGGTACAATGAATTGAAAGCAGACAGGTTTATTTCACCTACTTTCAGGCTGCCCACTGCTCCCAGACCAGCAGAAGTGTTTTTTATGAATTTTCTTCTGTCCATATTAAGTCAAATAAAAGTCTGGCATTTTAAAAATATCTTTTAATAGAGCCTTAACTCTTAAGCCCGCATTCTCTTTATTTTGAGCTATTTGCGGCCATTCATAGTAGGGAGCACCTCCTAAAAGTGTTTTTTCTAATTTCTCTATTCTATCCGGATTAGGTAGTTTCGCAAGTAGTTTGAATGCAATTTCTTCTACTAATTTACGAGAATCGGCAAAACCACCATTTTTAGCAGCCCAATTGCCCACTTCCAGGTTGGAAAGGTTCGTTACAATTTTCCCATATTCATAAATATAGGCTGGAAGTGTTTTTGTGGTAATCCAGTTTCTATATCCTTTCCATCCGCTTACATTGGGAGGGTTAAGTGGCTCTAGCCCAAATTCTTTCAACCAAGTGTTCATTAAAGGCGTAGGGATTTCAAAATGACGAGAGAAAGAAATCAGGTTTTCTAAATGGGATTTAATCTGCACTCCCCTATTATTTTTGTCAAAGAAATGCTTACTCGTCAAAAGCTTGACAAGCATAACTTTAAAATCATAACCCGAGTTTTTAAAAGTTAGGGCTAGTTCATCTATAAGGGGGTTTGATTTATTAATAGGCTTACTATAAACAAAATATCTATAAAACTTAATGGCCATAAAAGTAGATACAGCCTTTCCCTTTTGTTCAAGAATAGTAGATGCTAATTTCTGGATGGAGTGAACGTAGGCATTATCTTTTGTGACTTCATAATTTACAGTGAATTTCACGCCAAAAACTTCTTTTTCTTCGATACTGTAATTTCCAATATTGAAATAAGGCTTATATAAGTTCTGATCTTCTATAAAGTGGCTTGCCTTCCATCCGGTTAATACTTTGGCGGCTTGTCTGATGTCATCTTCGGAATAATTTCCATCGTCTATGCCTATTGAGAACAATTCAAAAAGTTCTCTTGCGTAGTTTTCGTTGGGTGCTTCTCTTACATTTTCATTACCATTAAGGTAAAGTAACATGGCTCCATCCACCGTTATTTTTTCAAGAAATTCCTTAAACTTTGGTAAGAATAATGTTCTGAAAAGTTCATTTTGTATGTAGATCCATTGAGCAGCAATAGGCTCATTTCCTACAAATTCCGTCGTAAAATGGCTGTGCCAAAAGAAAGTCATTTTTTCAGAAAGACTTTTGCTGTCTTTTTTCATTAAGTCCACCCACCAATCTTTCAAAATAGCGTTCTGGGCAAAATGAGCATTCAGGTTGTCATTTCTTTGGTTTTGATATGCCGTGCTTCCTACCCCGAGTAGGTTAGGATTTTTGAATCCTTGCTTTATATCAAATGCGGGGGTGGTCTTTTGTAAAACAGGAGCATTATTTAACAATAGCTGCACGGCCTCAGATGCTTTTTTCCCAACAAGGGAATTGGCGAAAGTTTCGTCCACAGAAAAACAACAACGTCTTAGCAAATGATACACATCTGCAATATCCAAAGGCTGAGTATGTTCGTCAAGACTCGTAACGGCGAGGGCGTTAGAACCATTGAGAAGGTTTTCAAAAAAAGCTCGTCTACTACTTACGCTTGCCATTAATTTTTACTGAAATTAAAGTACTAAGGTACATATTTGCATGGAGGATTTTATTTTGAAAGTGAGATTTTGCCCATAAAAAAGGAGTCTGGACTTTTATTTGGTTTTTTAAAGCCAGACCTACTCGCAATGGTTTCATTGGCCAATGCAGCAAAAAGAACAGCTTCTTTGGCGTCCCCTGACATTCCTAATTCATCCATGTTTTTAATAACGAGCGAAGGAAGGCGTTGTTTTATGAGGTCTACAATTAGCGGGTTATGCATACCACCACCGCTTAGATAAATGCCAGTTTTTTCGATGATATCTGTATTATTAATAATGCATTCGCAGAGGGTTTCTGCCGTAAAATGACAGAGCGTTCTGAGTATGTCTAAATGACTCGCCTTACTTTCAAATGCCGACAGATATGATAGATTGAATAGCTCTGGACCAGTGGTTTTAGGAATACTTTCTTTAAAATAAACATGGCTTTTTAGTTTTTCTAATAGCTCTAAATTAACACTTCCCTGTAAGGCCAGTTCTGCGTTTTCGTCAAAAGGAATATTAAAGTATTTCTGAACATAAGCATCAATAATGGTATTTCCTGGTCCGGAATCTGTGGCAAAGACTTTTTCAAAATTTCCATCTGAAGGAAGAAAGGTAAAATTAGCTATGCCTCCGATGTTTATCAGTATGCGGTTTTCAACTAAAGAGCTGAATAAAAGATAGTCGCCGTAAAGTGCTAAAGGAGCACCCTCTCCGCCCACAGCACAATGTTTTTGTCGGAAATCTGAAATGGTTAAAATACCCGTTTTTACAGCTATATGGTCTCCATCTCCTATCTGAAGCGTGCTATTTGGATATTTCTCGTTTTTATGAAGCCTTTTGGGTTGGTGCATGACGGTTTGGCCATGGCTGGCAATGAGGTCTATGTCATCCTTAGAAATTGACCATTTCGCAAGACATTGATTGACCAGTTCTCCATGTAGGTTTCCAATCCAAGGATTAAGCATACAAAGCAATTGGAAGTCAATGGTTTCTTTCGCAAAAACTTTACGGATCTCCGTTTTTACGGACTCTTCAAAAGGAACGGTTTCGAATTCCAATACTTCAACCATAGTATGCTCTCCTGAGCCATGAAACCTACATAATGCCACATCTAGACCATCCATGGATGTGCCAGACATGAGACCAATGATCAACCGTTCCGGTTTTTTACTTATCTGATATAACTTTTCAATTTCTGAATTCATATTGTAAACTTACTTAACCGTTTAGACTATATGCTTTTCAGGAGTTAAAAAATGTCAGAAATTTAGGGATGAGGATTACATATCTTCGGCCCATTTGAAACGATCGTCTGGAGAAAACTTCCACGGCGACATGCTGGTTTCTAAGTTTTGAAACATCATATTCCAAGATTGAGGTGCCTGTGACTCTTCCATCACATTATATCTCCGAAGCTCAATGATGATGTCTAATGGGCTGATTTGAATAGGGCAGGCTTCTACACAAGCGTTACAGGTAGTGCAGGCCAGTAGCTCTTCTTCTTTTATGTAATCACCGTTGAGTGATTTTTCATCCTTAAAATCATAACCATTTTTAAGCCAACCTTTCTGGATGTCTTCCAAACGGTCACGCGTGTCCATCATGATTTTTCGAGGAGACAAAGCTTTACCCGTTAGATTTGCAGGGCATTGTGAAGTACATCTTCCGCATTCTGTGCAGCTATAGGCGTCCATCAGGCTTTTCCAGCTTAAATCTTCCACGTCTTTGGCACCAAAACGAGCCACCACTTCGGTTTCGTCGCCGGGCTGCTCTAACTCCATCATTATCTTGACCTCTTTGGTCACTGCAGGCATATTCTTCATTTCTCCCTTAGAAGCCAGGTTCGCAAAATAGGTGTTTGGGAAAGCTAATGCGATATGCAAATGCTTGGAATAAGTGACGAATAATGCAAAAGTCATTATTCCTAAAATATGAAACCACCAAGCGGCTCTTTCTGTAAAAATCAGAAAATCGCTAGAGAAGTTTTGAAAGATAGGAATAAGCGACTGGCTAATGAGAAAACTACCGGTGTTGACTTCGGCAAAGTGCCCTACTCCCCTGTTTTGTAAAATAGCATCTGCGGCATTCATTTTTAGAAACGCAGCCATAAGTATAATTTCAAAAACCAATATAATGTTAGCGTCCATGGCTGGCCAGCCATTCATTTCTTTCGAAGTGCTTGGATGTAGCCTGTTTACTTTTAGAATATTTCTTCTTACTAGAAACACCACACAGGCCACAATAACCCCTAGTGCTAAGACTTCAAAGAAGTTTATAATTACCGAATAAAAGCTGCCCAAAGGCTCTGCAAAAACACGATGTGTACCAAATATCCCGTCAATGACAATCTCAAGAACCTCTATATTTATTAAGATAAAGCCTGCATATACTAAAAAGTGAAGGAGGCCCACTATGGGTCTTTCAAACATTTTTTTCTGTCCGAAAGCTATGAGCATCATGTTTTTCAGTCTTCTAGCGGGTTGGTCGTAACGATCTTCCGCCTTTCCAAGCTGAATAGACTTCTTTATGAGTATGACTCTTCTTAGAATAAAATAGGCTGCAATGCCTAAAGCAATTACAAACAGTATTTGAGAGATATAGGCCATGGTATTTTAAGGTACTAATAGGTGATGAATGTAAACGTAAAAAATAGTATGCTTGCATACTAAACAAAGGTCTAAAAAATGCATGAAATAAAAAAGAAGAAAATTTTTATCAGAATTTGAGAAAATGTTTGTTCGATATAACTTTTTATTTACTTTTGCATTCCCTTAGAAACAAGGGCAGGTCGGTGATGTAGCTCAGTCGGTAGAGCAAAGGACTGAAAATCCTTGTGTCGGCGGTTCGATTCCGTCCATCACCACAGAAAGACCATCTCGAAAGAGGTGGTCTTTTTTTGTTTATAGAGCTTTTGATTATGCCACACTACGTTTACATTATATTTTCGTTAAAACTGAATAAGTTTTATGTAGGAGAG